>NZ_JBCNAD010000004.1:0-31559 GCF_050477905.1 Neobacillus pocheonensis
TTCGAATTTGTCGACAGTCTGGATCCTTCTTTTAAGAAGGATTTTTGTTTTTCTTGTTCAACTAACGCATGCTTTTATACGGTGTCATAAAGGTCATACCGATAAATGGGTTCGAAGCCGTAGCCTGAATCGGCTTCAACAATTCCTCCATCGTGTAACGGTTGTAACCGGTAGGCTGATATGATTCCGCAGGACCGAATGTAGAAACCGCTACTCCCAGATGTTTGTCGCGTAAGATGCAATTATAGCATCTTTAAAACAGAAAAATAAGAAATTAGATGAAGAAAATAAAGAACTACGTGAGCAGTTAAAGTTTGCTTATGCAGAGGTTTATAAAAAAATCTGAGGGGAACACCGTTCCCTCCCTTCTTCAACTGGTTGTGTTAGTTGAAGTAGGAAAACGAAAGGCAAGCAACATATTAGTCATGGATAGTATGTTGCTTGCCTTATTTATTAATATTTTTCTAATTTTGGTCTTGATAAGAACGAGCCTATCATACCCACCACTCCAAGTAAAGTCCTATCTTTGTGTACGTTAAAAACTATAAATAATTACTGTATATAATGCTTCCACAAAGATAGAAAACTAATCTTTTTGTTATCATTAAAGACGTTGAATACGGTAGAAAAACATACTGAATATAAGCGCTCTTTTCTTGAATAACTAAAATAGAAATCTGGTACATTCCATATTTCATTGAACTCGCACCAATACGGTTAAATCTTTATGCCTTCCAAAATCATGATCTTAATTCGTCTTTTTATTTATAGTTTGTAAATCTACTATTTCAAAATGCTAAACTGTTATTAAAGGCTTCCTCAAATTTCTTAAACACTAAAACGGCATTTTATCCACCAAACCCGAAACCATTTGTGATGGCATAGTTTATTTCTGCTTGAATTGATTGGTTCGGTACATAATCCAATAAATTATTTAATGATATGAATTGGGGTTCCAAGTGCAACTTCGGCAGATTCCATTGTCATTTCTCCAAGTGTTGGATGGGCATGGATTGTCATAGCGATGTCTTCTGCAGTTATTCCTGTTTCAACAGCCAAACCTAACTCCGAAATGATATCTGATGCATTTGCTCCGGCAACTTGCGCTCCGATAACAAGTCCATCTTCTTTACGAGTTACAAGCTTAACGAACCCGTCTGTGCTGTCAATTGACAAGGCACGTCCATTTCCCGCATATGGGAATTTCCCAGCTACTACTTCAATACCTTCATCTTTTGCTTGTTGTTCAGTATAACCTACAGTTGCAAGCTCAGGGTCTGAAAATACGACTGCTGGAATACCTATATAATCAATTTCAGATGGATGCCCGGCAATCGCCTCAGCAGCAATTTTTGCTTCATAGAATGCCTTATGTGCTAATTGTGGACCTGGAACAACATCACCGATTGCATAAATACCAGGAACATTCGTTCGGCATTGCTTATCGATTTCAATAAGTCCACGGTCTGTCATTTTTACGCCTGCTTGTTCAAGACCTATTTCATCCGTATTCGGGCGGCGTCCGACCATTACAAACACATAATCAGCGTCTATTTTCTTTTCTTCACCTTTTACCTCAAAGGTTACAGTGACGCCATTTTCTGTTTCTTCTACACCTTTTGCCATTGCTTTAGTATAGAATTCTACACCTTTTTTCTTCATACTTTTCTTAACAACTGCAGACATTTGTTTCTCAAAACCTACGCCTAAAATTTCATCTGCACCCTCTAAAATCGTTACTTGAGTACCAAAGTTTGCATAGGCGCCGCCAAGTTCGATTCCGATAACACCGCCGCCAATAACAACGATTTTTTCAGGAATTTCATTTAAGCTGAGGGCACCAGTCGAATTTAGAACGCGTTTTGTATATTTAAATGTAGGCAACTCGATTGAACGCGATCCTGTTGCAATAATTGCATTTTTAAAGTTGTATGTTTGAGCATTTTTTTCGCCCATTACGCGTAATGAATTACTGTCTACAAAGAATGCTTCACCACGTACAATCTCGACTTTATTTCCTTTTAATAGTCCTTCGACACCGTCAGTTAACTTTTTCACTACACTAGCTTTCCACTCTTGTACCTTTGAAAAATCAACCTTTACATTCTCTGCTGTAATTCCATATGCATCCGAATGCTTAGCTGTTTCATAGCGGTGACCAGCGGCAATTAATGCCTTTGAAGGAATACAGCCGACATTACAACATACACCGCCCAAATATTCCTTTTCAACAATTGTTACTTTTTGTCCCAGCTGGGCAGCACGAATTGCTGCTACATAACCCCCAGGACCTGCACCGATGACTATAGTATCTGTTTCAATTGGGAAAACTCCGACAACCATTTACTTACGCCTCCATTAACAATTGTTTTGGGTCGTTTAATAATCGCTTAATATGATTCATTGCATTCTGCGCCTATAGCTCCGTCGATCATTCTGGAGTCGAATCTTAATGAAAGAGCAAGTACAGGAACTGCTACAATTTTTTCACCATCTCGATCAATTTGTTTTAATACGGCCAACCCCAAGAATAGCTACTGTTGAGTCATCTTTTTCATATTTATCCGATGTTAAAATATTAATTCAATTTGTTATTTAAGATTTTTATTAAGAAAAATATTTACATGTTCTGCAAACATTTCTGGATATTGGAATAGAAATCCATGGCCGGAATCCGGATAAATAATCAGTTGAGCATTCGGAATTCGTTGAGAGATGATATAAGAATTAACGGTAGGAATCATGATATCGTGATTTCCGTTGGCCACGAGCACTGGCTGCTTGATTTCTCCCAGTCGGTCGAATGTTGAAATCGTTCTCCATGCCCCGGCACCTTTGATTTGGGCTTGCACCGATTCCGGTTTTACAAGTGGCGCTCTTGATTCTTTTCTTCTGGCAAGACGCTCTAAATACGCTAAGCCTGCCGCTCTGCTCGTCTCGGTTTGCTCAAAGAACAAGTACAGGAAATCCTCGGCAACGTTAACCGGCTTGAACGCAACTTGAAATACTTCCGGTTTTCCGGCTTCCGTGCCTTCCCCGGTTCCTCCCCCCGTACCTGCCAAAATCAAGCGACGGACCAAATCCGGATGCTCTAACGCCACGATTTGAGCAATGTAACCGCCCATTGAAAATCCCAACAAGTCGACTTGTTTAAGTCCTAACGCTCGAATGAAAGCATATGCGTATTTCGCCGTTCCAAAGAACGACTCCGGTGTCTCTCCCGATGACAATCCTATGCCCGCGTTATCGAACAGTATGATCGTCCGTTCTCTTGCCAGTTCATTGATGAGAGCAGGATCCCAATCGTCTATCGTGCCTCTGAAACGTTGGCAGAAAACGAGCGGAACATCCGATGGTTTACCGAAAGTCCGATAAGCGAACCGAATGCCATCCGCTTCTATATAAGATGTTTCTACTGTTTCTGCAGTGAAAGTATTTAAATTTTGTTCTAAATTTTTCATTTTATATCATCCTCATAGTTTATTTTTTATTTATTAATCTCTGTGTTTGTATTTAAACGTTGAATCTCCCTTAATATATAGGTTGAAGTAGTTGAATGTTGTACTTCATGTATTGTTACAAACGCTAAAATATCCCCAATTGTTACAAACGATGTATCACGAATCAAAAATGGATCTTTCAACTTCTCATCTAATTTACCCATAAAGGTTGAATTTATATCGTCTAATTGTATTTTTAGTAGTTGAACCAATTCAACTTTTGAAGGTGGAGATAAAGTCCAGTCTGAAGGTTTTGTTCCGCCTTTAAAAAGTTCAATGAATCCATCAGGTAGCCTTGATGATCCCGTAATTCGTTTGAAAAGCATGCTATCCGTAATCGCAATGAAATGACCTATATTCCATCTGATTGTGTTATTAAACTGAATCGGCTGTATATCATAATACTCTTCTGACAAAGACTCAAATTTTCGGATATTATTTAAACGTACATAGTTTGCAGTTTTTAATATGGTATTCGAGCTCATGATAGCCCTCCTTATTTTTGTATTTTATATTATAGAAAGAGCTATATTTATAATCTATCATTGAATTTCTTAAATACTAAAACTGCATTATGTCCACCGAATCCGAATCCATTTGAAATCGCATAGTTTACTTCTGCATGAACTGGATGGTTTGGAACATAATCTAGATCACATTCTTCATCTGGATATTCATAGTTAATTGTAGGTGGAATTGTATTTTCCAAAATACTTTTAAGGGTGATGATTGCTTCAATTCCTCCAGCAGCTCCAAATAAGTGCCCTGTCATAGATTTAGTTGAACTTACTTTCAGTTTATATGCATGATCTCCAAATACACTCTTAATTGCTTTCGTTTCAGATTTGTCACCTTCAGGTGTGCTCGTGCCATGAGCATTGATGTAATCGACATCTATTGGTTGGATCTGTGCCATATTCAATGCGAGATTCATTGCTCGTTCTGCTCCATGAAAGTCAGGGGAAGTAATATGATAGGCATCAGTTGTTGATCCATAACCAATGATTTCGCCTAAAATAGTTGCCCCTCTTTTTTTCGCATGCTCATATTCCTCAAGTAACAAGATTCCTGCACCTTCCGACATCACAAAACCATCTCGTTGTTTGTCAAACGGTCTGCTAGCAGTCTCAGGTGAATCATTATTTGTAGACATTGCTTTCATCCTTGAGAAACCAGCATAGGCTAAAGGACTGATGGATGCCTCAGCTCCTCCTGCCAATATTGCGTCAGAATAGCCGTGACGAATGTTAAGAAAGGCTTCTCCAATTGCATGATTTCCTGTTGCACATGCAGAAACTGGTGCAAAGCTTGTTCCTTTGAAACCCGTTTTGATTGAAACAATTCCTACCGCCATATTGCTGATCATCATTGGTGCCATAAAAGGAGATACTTTTCTTGCTCCTTTTTCTAAAAGCGTTTTATGATTTTCTAACACAGTGTCTAATCCACCAATTCCTGAGCCAATAAATACTCCTAATCGATTTGGATCTGTTTTTTCGAGGTCTAGTCCTGCTTGATCTAATGCTTGTTTGACTGCAATATACGCATATTGAACAAATTTATCGTATTTACCTAACTCTTTTTTATCAAAATATTCTTCTGGAAAAAGTTTTTCGATATGGCCACCAATTTTTGTACTTATATCTTCATAGGCCTCGAACTCAACCTTTTTAATGCCAGATTTTGAAGCCTTGATATTTTTCCATAATGTGTCTACATCATTACCTAATGGTGATACTACACCATAACCAGTTATTACAACCCTGCGATTCATTAAGAACCTCCTTGAACAATTCTAGAGATTTTGCCATTGCTATCTATTTTTTGCATTTTCTCCTTTAAGCGTCATACATGTTGAACTTGCTTTCGCAACCAATGAATCTTTTTCATCATATATTGAGCACTCAATAAAACCGATGGTGCTTCCTTTTTTGACTACAACTGCATGTGCTGTTAATGTCGTCTTCCATATTGGTTTAAAATAATTGATATTTAATTCAACTGTCGTAAAGCTTTCATTTTCATTTAATAAAGTTGCATACGCAACTCCCATTGCTGCATCTGCCAGGTCACAAAGTATGCCACCAAAAACGGTTCCCATCGAATTGAAATGGTCTTCCTTTGTCTCAAGTTGAAATACAGTCTCTCCTCTATTAATCTCGATAGGATAAAAGCCGATTAATTTTGCAACAGGAGGAACAGAAATTTCCTTCTGTGAATTTAATTTAATGGTATTCTTCATTAAAATTCTCCTTTCAGTATTAAATATTATTTAAATACATAAACCTAAAATGAAAATAAAGAATGGATCATAGCAAAGTCACAAATTACTATGCAACTCACCTCTCTAAAAACATTTAACAAAAAGAACCGAACGGTCTGTTTTTATTTCAAAAAAATATGGAAATCGCAATTAGAAAAGAATTTCTATTAATTGCATATTTACCATATCTAAATAATTTTTATCTTTGTATAAACGACTAAGGGCTAAAGCTCCTTCTAATGAAGACAGAATGAAAACGGCCATCTTTTCTGGATCTATGTCACTTCCGATTTCATTTCGATTCTTTCCATGAATGATAATCGTTTTAATAAATTTGATTAAGACAGTAAATTCTTCTTTTATTGTATCCTCGAATTCAATATTTGAATCATCAGCTTCTATTGCTGCATTCATCAACGGGCATCCACCTATGACAATTTCATCTTGAGACAAAGTATTAAAAACGCTAATTAATGCTTTAAATTGATCATAAGCAGAATCTTTTGATGCAACTGCTTCTTTATAATTTTCTTTAAGGGTATTTAAAGAATGAGTAAACGAAGCTTCGGCCAATGTATCTTTATTTTCAAAATGATTATAAATACCACCCTTTTTTAAACCAGTGGCAGTCATTATATCAGAGATAGAGGTCGATTTATATCCATGTTTATTGAATAATGTAGATGATTTCTCAATGATATATTTTTTAGTTTGCTCACCTTTATTCATTTGCTACTTACCTCCTTTTTTCAAAAAAGAACAATTGGTCTTTTATTATTAAAACCTATTATTTAAGTATTGTCAATCTAACATTAACGTATTAATCCAAATTTCCTTAAAAAAAATCAGTAAAAAAAGAGCAATCCATCCTATCGTAGCGGATACTTAAATAGTTAAAGGAGATTGGAAAATTCTATTGCTATACTTTCTTCATTCCCAATAGACCCCCTAGTAATAATAACTGTTTGATTATTGAACTTTCCTGTCATACCTTCAATCCTTTCGACAATTTTCATATATCATACTTTCCCCTCATACTTTTTAACTAATACATGATTAAAACCATGAAGGAATTACCTTGTCAATATCCCTTAATCCTTCCCCTACTTTTATGCTCATCCAGACAATGGATTTTTCTGAACTGCCAATACTTCTTCCTTTTCGTTCTCTTTTACAAAACTAGTAATGATTAAGGTGCCAAGAAAAATGCATGAAGCAAGGATGTACGCACTTTGAATTCCACCAAATTTTTCAATAACCGCTCCTGCTAAGGATGGACCTATTAATTGGCCAATCGAATAGAATACTGACACAAATCCTAAGACGGCTGGAACTAGAGATGGACTTACTCGTTCGGCTGCCATAGATTGGATAAGTACCAAAAATCCTCCGAGTGAAAACGGAAATAAGATGGAAGCTGCTACAAAAGCAATAAGATGATGATTTAAGACAGGTAGAATTCCTGCAATCATGCAAAGGATCGATGCAATTAGTAAGGAATTTTTTCTTCCTATACGATCAGAAATCATTCCAAAAACTGGACTTCCTATAATGATAGATAACCCAGATAATGCAAATACATTTCCTGCAATTTTTTCACTGAAGCCTGAATCGATCATAAATGATGATTGGAAAAGTACTGGGATTAGGTAGCCCACTCCAACCAAGAAATAAATAATTCCGATTCGAATAATTTTTACATTTTTATATGCCTTGCTAATTGATTGATTTTGATTGTTTTTAGTATTCGTTTTGTTTTCTGTCTCTTTTAGTACGAACAATGATAAAAGTGTAACGATTAAGGAGATAATACCGAAAATCGTCCAAATTTCCCTCCACTCTAAAGATGGAAAGTAATCACTTAGATTGGTCGTTATTATTCCACTTAAAAGCATCCCCGAACCTACACCACTCAATAAAATCCCAAGAACAAGCCCTTTTTTATTGGCAAACTGAATAACCATTAGGGACATAAGTGGTGCAAATGCTAATGAACTTCCTGCCCCAAGTAGAAACATGATTAGCATGACAAAATAATATGATTTTGCAAATGAAAGAAGGAACAGACAAACTGTAACTAAAAATCCTCCGGCTAATACAATTTTCTTTATGCCAAACTTTTGGGCCAAAACGCCAATAAGTGTTGAGATGACCAAAAATCCAAGTGAAATGATCGTAGCTAAAAATCCTGCCTGAGCGTAGTTGATAGCTAAATCTTCTTGCATAGAAGGCATTAATACACCATAGGCTAATCTTGCAAATCCTGATGTCGCAATGACCAACAAGTAACCTGCTATTAGTTGAGAAAACATAGAACTTTTTTTACTCGCCATTATTTCACCCTCCAATAAAAAACCGTCCGGTCTGTTTTTGACCAAAAAAAAAATTTAAATCCAATTCTGTACTATAAAACATCTGATTTTAAAACATCGCTACTTCCTCAATCTTATTCAATTCACCTCCAGAAAAGAACTATCGGTCTGTTTTAATTTAACTACTTATTCGATAATAAGTCAATAAATTTTTAAGTATGTAAGATAAAGTTCTTGATTATAAAAATAAGGATAAATATTCCTTATTTTTATTTTAATAGTATAATATTTTATGGCTTGCAGCTGGATGGTCTTTAGGTCCAGGTCCTCCTACTTTCACTATATTTTGATAGGTTTCGTCTTGAAAAAACGCATCAGGAACACCACAACGAATATGCCCTGATGGTTTTAAAAATTTATAACAAACTTTAGCTACATCTACACCTTCTTCATAGGTAAGATGCTCCCATACATGCTCAGCTAAAATAGCTGAGATAGAATTATTATCAAATCTACTTTCCCAAGTAGTCTTATCTAATAAGTTAAGTTCATCTTCTTGTGTTTGAATCCATCCAGGATTATTGTTAAACGCTCCTGCACCTACTACTACTTTAATTTCATCTTGTTTTGTAACCAACACTTTCACCTCATAACAAATTTAGTTCATTTAATATTTTCTTTGTTTACTTAGTTGAGTAAACTTAGGTAATTTTTATGATTTAATATCAAAATGTTAGTGAAATTGACTGATCATTTGACACGTTAATTGACAACTATTTTTTAGAGTACAACAACAATTGTCCTATAAAATAATTACATCCTTTAGGTTGTCAATTCTCTATAAAAAGTTAAAAAAGCCTTTATATAAAAAGAAAAATGGCATAGTCAGTTCTTATGCCATTTCATGTGTCAATTTATCGTTTTGCACCTCCAAACGGAACCCTTTAATAGAAAAAGGATAGGTTTTTTTTGTTATTTTCTGCCGTTATTCTATTTCCCTTCTTCCAACCTTTTATAGGATCAAATAAATCCAAAATTGATTCAATCCCTCCTTCTACTCTTTATTGATAACTAAAATGAATCATTATCATAACGAGGATGTCATTTACCCCAAAAAAATATCGCCATATAATTACCTTAGCATTTGGAATAGTCTTAATTACGCCAATGTTATTAATAGTTTAATTTTGCTATCCTTAAATGCAATTCATATTAGAGGTGATTACATAAGATGAAAAAAAGAAATCAGTGGTTTAATGGGAGGACCGCAACCTGTATTGTCGCTTCAACCCTAGTACTCTCCAGTGCTAAATTTGCTTTTGTAGCTCCAACCGGTTTAGCACAGGGCATCAATGCCAATGAATCAATGACACGTGTTATTGTCGAAATGGACAGCGCACCTGTGATTCGAACCTTGCCGAAGTCAGAAAAGATAGGAGCTGCTTCCAAAACAACGGAAAGTAAGTTGAAAGAACAAACCGAGAGCTTGAAACAGTCACACGGGAAAGTGTTAAAAGTAATAAATGAAAAGAAGATTCCATTCAACAAGTCTCATGAATATACGTTTACCTTTAACGGCATTTCATTAAAAGTTCCCAAAAACAAATTGGATGAACTACGTTCAATTCCCGGCGTAAAAGCGGTGTATCCGGATCAGGAATATCACACGGACTTAGCCGACAGCGTACCTTTGATTGGTGCTCCTGACGTTTGGTCCATGCACGACCAAGAAAATCAAGGAGTTACAGGGAAAGGAGTGACGGTCGCTGTGATTGACACGGGCGTGGACTATAATCACCCTGACCTTGGCGGTGCGATCGGACCAGGGCACAAAGTACTTGGGGGATATGATTTTGTCAATCATGATAACGATCCGATGGACGACTACGGCCATGGAACCCATGTTGCCGGAATCATTGGGGCTCATGGTAAAGTGACCGGGGTGGCACCTGACGCTTCGATAACAGCCTATAAAGTCATGGACAATAACGGATCAGGAGATACATCCGATATCCTTGCCGGAATTGAAGCCTCTATTTCTCCAGACAATCCATACCCGGCAGATGTCATTAATATGAGCCTTAGTGGTCCAGGAGATGGCAGTGATCCCATCTCCCAAGCCGCCCAAAATGCGGTTGAAGCCGGTGTAGTTGTTGTAGCAGCAGCCGGGAATTCAGGCCCTGGATATGGAACAATTGGTGCTCCTGCTAATGCAGAGGGAGTACTTGCTGTCGGCGCAAGTACAAGTGGTATCAAAGTGCCTGACGCGAAAATGGTTGCCCCAGTTGAAGAGAATTTGTCCGTTACCCGCCTTGGGTTTACAGCAAATCCACCTGAAGCAGCCACCACCCGCGAGCTGATAGATGTTGGAGAAGGTGGACTGGAAAACTACGATGGATTAGATGTAAAAGGAAAGATTGTCCTAATTCAATTGCCTCAAGGTGCAACTGTACCGCAAGCTTTTTCAGAAGCGGTTACAGCTCAAGAAAAAGGGGCCGATGCTGTGCTCTTTTACCTGCCTGACCAACCTGCTGGCCCTGTTGTTAGAATAGGAGATACTATACCATCTCAATTTACATCCAATTCATCTGAAAAGTTACAAGCTCAAGATCAATTCCAGACAGATTCATCCCTGGACGGTCGGTTGGATACGTTGGCCGCAATGTTAATTACCGGAACAAAAGCTGGGGAATTAAAGTCCTACTTGGCCAAGGGACCCGTTAAAATCACGATTACAGGAAAAGACGCAACGGATCATATTGCTAACTTTAGTTCCCGTGGTAATTCCGACTTCCGAGCAAAGCCTGATTTAGTCGCTCCGGGTGTTGAAATCAATTCGACTTACATCAAGAAACAAGATGATGATACCGGTTACACCAGAATGAGCGGGACAAGCATGGCTGCCCCTCATGTGGCAGGTGCAGCTGCCCTCATAAAACAACTCCACCCTTCCTGGAAAGCTAGCGAGATTGCCAGTATTTTAAAAGAATCCGCGAAGCCGCTGGCATCATATGATGTGCTTACACAAGGTGCAGGAAGACTGGATGTAAAGGCTGCTGCGGAAACCAATGTCGTCGCCTCACCTAATGGCTTAAATTTTGGAATAGCTGATTTAAAAGATTCAGAGATTCATAGAAGTGCTTCGTTATCTTTAAACAATCACGGTGAAAAACCGGTTGATATGGATTTCACTGTTAATGACGATACAAAATCCGGAGCAGCCGTTACAGTGAATCCATCCCATATTCATATAGAACCAGGTCAGCAAGTCAATGTTGATGTGAACATCAACATGAATCGGCCGGATCAGGATACGGTTATTTCTGGATGGATAGAAGGAAATATCCAATCCGGAACAGAATGGCAGCATTTGCGTGAGCCATACCAGTTGACTGTACGGCATCTCCAAATCACTGCATCTCCCGATCCAATAGCATCCACAGTGAGTGGAACAGAAGCCTTCATATACAGTCCGGTTGATTTGTCACAAGCTCCAAAAGTGACTGTTCGAACTCCAAGTGGAAAGACAACTCAAGTGACTTCTGTCTTAGATCATGATCATTGGTGGCGAGTGCCCGTTCAGACTAGTGAAGTGGGAATATATCGGATTGATGCTAGCTCTACAGTTAAAGATTCCTCTAGTGAGGAATCTACGATAATAGGCTCTGGTTATGTGGAAAAATTACCAGCCGATAAGGAACATTCTTCCTCCTGGAAAGCTGTTGGACCTTACTCTAATGCAGGTCTAATGCATGTTGACCCAAAAAATCCTAAGGTCATGACGGTATTATCAACACAATCTCCTTCTATTTTCCGGACGGAGGATGGGGCAAAAACTTGGCATGAGTTTCGAAATTTTCCTGTCGCAGGAGGAGTGCCAACTGCACTCATCGTTAATCCTACTAATGAAAAAAATATTTATGTTCCTGTTAGGTCGAGGTCTAATGATCCAACGTATATAGGTAAGATATTCGCCAGCAAAGACGGTGGAATAACATGGAATACACTACCTTTTCCTAACATAGAAGTAACTGACTTAGTCATTGATGAGAGCGGGCAGAAACTGGTTGCTATTTCCGGCAATGAAGTATTTATCAGCTTAGACAGAGGGATGAACTGGGAGAAGTTGTCTGGCAATTGGCCATATCTTATTGGAGCACTTCTTCTTAATAACGACCTATACCTTTCAACATACAATGGTGTTTACGCTGTTAAAGATGTATTTTCTGGTTCGGCTACTCCTGTGAAATTGTTTCAGCCGCCTTTTAGAGGGGTACAGGATGTAGTAGGCAATCAGGATATCCTTATTGCACGTGCTACTTTTGGCGGTGGATTATACGCGTCCTATAACCAAGGTAAAGATTGGAATGAACTTACCCATGATCAAGTACCATTTCATGATGTATTTTGCGTTAAGATTCTCGATGGGGGTATTTATGTAGGAACTGGTTATGATGGAATCTGGGTAAGTCACGATTACGGAAAAACATGGGAATCTTGGAAACAACCGCTTCCAGGGTCTAGGTCCCTTGATATCGATTTTGCCTTAGGAGCAAAATCTTCTCCTAACGGGAATCGCCCAGTTTATGTTTCTTCAGATCAGGCTGGAATATATGAATCACTGAATAAAGGTGAAACATATAAACGGGTGGGTATTCCTGGAGCAACGGTTTATGACTTGGCTATTTCACGTAACACCAAAGGATACCAGTTACTTGCCGGAACTGATTCTAACACGTATCGGACAATGTTACCAGATCAAAATAAAGTTGATTCCTCCACTCTCGAATGGGGAGCGGCTCAAGGTGAAGGAATGTCAGGAGAACAAGTGTATCAGGTTGCAACGTCCCGAACAGAACCAAATGTCGTCTACAAGACGCGCTTTAGTGCGATTGGGACGATGAGTGTGTACCGAAGCAATGATGGAGGAGAAAACTGGGATTTGAAATTTGAAGATAATTTTATCTCTCTTGCCCTACTGGTTCATCCAGCCAACCCGAATGAAATCGTGATCCCATATATTATCCCAGGCAGTACCGTAACAGGTGTGTGGGTCAGCCAAGATGGTGGGGATAACTGGAAAAATATGAAGCAAGAACACAAGTTTACAGCCATAGCCGGTGATCCCAAAGATCCTAACCGGATTTGGGCAGGCGGAAACGACGGGCTATTTCTGTCCCAAGACATGGGCCAATCATTCCAAAAAATTCAAAACGTTCCTGTAAGCAGTATTGCGATTGACTCACACAATCCAGACCATTTAGTAGTGGGAGGAAACCATTTATATGTCAGTACAGATGGCGGGAAAACATTAGAAAAAGCAAAGTATGCTGAATCTGAGCTCAACATTTATGTCAATGATATCATCGTTTCCCCTACTAATCCTAAGGTCGTCTATGCAGCAACTGGTGCCTTTTATCAAGGGGGACAAGGAGGTCTCCTTAAGGGAGGTCGCGGTGTGTTAATGAGTGTGGATGGTGGGGAAACATGGACGAATATATCCGATGGCCTTGATAACAAAAATGCAACTGCCCTTGAACTATCATCAGACGAAGAATATTTGTTTGTCGGCACACAGGGCGGCAGTGTCCATCGGTTGAAAGTGTCAAATAATCAACGTTAAGTTCATCACTTAAACAGAAATCTTCTTATTCCCTTCCCCCATTCCGCTTCCTGGAATGGGGAAGTTTTTTTATGAGGGAAAATTCTTTAGAAAGTAAGTAAAATATTATCAGGATACACTCTCTCATTGAGTTTTGTCTTTTCCACATAAGCAACCAACAAGTCTATAAAACTTCTTGCAGCAGATCCAATATACTTTTCTTTATGATGTATAATTGCAATTTCGTTACATATAGTTGGGTTTTCTATTTTAATTATCTTTAGGGTTCCATCATTCTCCGAATCGAGAAGTGTTTTGGGAAGAATGGTTGCTCCAATTCCTGGTTTCACTAAACTCAATATTGATTTTACCTCTGTTAATTCTATGATTGGCTGGATGGCAAATCCAAGAGAGGCAAACGCAACATCAATTAATTTTCGACACTTGTGGTTTATTGGCCATAATACAAAAGACAGGTCCCTTATCTCTTCCAACTCCACTATATCCCTATCAGCCAATGGATGGTCATCTGAAACTGCCAAATAATATTCCTCATTATATAAAGGGATATTAGTTAACTGATCATTCTCTATAGGCATGACTGTCAAAGCTATATCAATTTCATTTCGAAAACCTTTTCATCAATGTTTTCTGACATAAAGATCTTTGTTTGCACTTGGGGCCACTTGCGATGAAGTTCTAAGAAAACGACGGATGCAAGCTGACTTAACTCTTCCGACATTGCCCCAATGATAAGTTTTCCTTTTTTTACATTTTGAAGCTCATCTATTTGTTCATAAACACTTTTTATATTGGAGAATATATTTCCAGATTGTTCTCGTAGGATTTCACCAGCTTCCGTGATGGCGATTTTTTTTCCTAAACGATCAAATAGACGGACTCCTAATTTATCTTCAAGGGTTCTCATTTGACGGCTCAAAGCTGGTTGTGAAATTCCTAATTTTTCTGCTGCCCTTGTGAAATGTAATTCCTCACATATAGCCAGGAAGTATTCCAATTCCCTTAATTCCATAATTCCCTTTCTCTCTTTCACCCATTTCAATACGCCTATCATTTTGAATGTTCATTTTCAAACATAAACAATATGATAATAGTAAAAATAGAGTAGAAAGCATCTCATGTGAACTTATTCACAATAATAGTTATACTATTTTCAATACAGAATAAACTTTAAACAATACATACTTTCTCGTAGGTACTTACAAATATTTAGATAATTCAACAATCCCTCTATTAGAACAACTCCTTTACTACTTTTAAAAACTCGGGAGTTAATACACATTATGAAAATAAATATTGACTTTCCATTATACAGAATTAGGCTCTTAGTCCACTTATTTATAATAAAGGATTTTAAAATTTTATAACCATCCAATCAATTGTTTTTTAAACCATCCATTTCACAAATAGAAAATAATAATGCTGTACTTCAACCTCCATTCCAACCTAGTAAAAATAAATAGGCAGTAAAACCCGATTAGGCTCAACTTCCTTTCCGATTAACTACCTTTCCATCAAAAGAAAATCTATTTTTGTAAATTTAAAAGAGCTACCTCAGTAGCCCTTAATAAAGCGATTAAAAATGGAATTAAAGTCCCTCACCCATTCCACTTCATGAATTGGGAAAGGTTTTTTAAAAAGGGAAAATTCTTTAGAAAGAAAGTAAAGTATTTTCAGGATGCACTCTCTCATTCAGTTTTGTTTTTTTCACATGAGTAACCAAAAAGTCTATAAAACTTCTTGCTGCAGATCCAATATATTTTTCTTTATGATGGACAATGGCAATTTCGTTACAAATTGTTGGGTTTTCTATTTTAATTACCTTTAGAGTCTCACCTTTCTCCGAATCGAGAAGTGTTTGGGGAAGAATGGTTGCTCCCATACCTGCCTTCACTAAACTCAATATAGATTTTACCTCTGTTAATTCGATAATTGGCTGGTTGGAAAATCCTACTGAGGTAAAGGCATCATCAATTAACTTTCGGCACTTGTGGTTTTTTGGACATAACACAAGTGACAGGTCCCTTATCTCTTCCAACTCCACTATATCCCTATCAGCCAATGGATGGTCATCTGAAACTGCCAAATAATATTCTTCACTATATAAAGGGATATTAGTTAGCTGATCATTCTCTATAGGCATGACTGACAAAGCTATATCAATTTCATTTCGAAAAACCTTTTCATCAATGTTATCTGACATAAAAATCTTTGTTTGCACTTGGGGCCACTTGCGATGAAGTTCTAAGAAAACAACGGATGCAAGCTGACTTAACTCTTCCGACATTGCTCCAATGATAAGTTTTCCTTTTTTTACCTTTTGGAGCTCTTCTATTTGTTCATAAACACTTTTTATATTGGAGAATATTATTCCAGACTGTTCTAGTAGAATTTCACCAGCTTCTGTGATGGCGATTTTTTTTCCTAAACGATCAAATAAACGGACTCCTAATTTATCTTCAAGAGTTCTCATTTGACGGCTCAAAGCAGGTTGTGAAATTCCTAATTTTTCTGCTGCCCTAGTGAAATGTAATTCCTCACATATAGCCATAAAGTATTCCAATTCCCTAAATTCCATAATTCCCCTTCTCTCTATCGCCTATTTCAATTCCTTTTCGCAGTTGGTAAAAAACAAAAATCAAAAGGTAACGCTTTCAAAATAATGTCTTTATTTTCTTCTTATTTATTGTAGAACACTAGGTATATAACCTCAATGAAATGATATTACGCAAATTTATCCAATACTTATCTAGAATTGAAACCCTGGTTAATTGGGCGATTTATTGTACCTATTTGGAAAAATACCTCTCCAATGAATGGAAAAACCTCCCTATCATTGATAGGAAGGTAATTTTCATTTTAATTATTTGCCTTCACCAGTGTTGAACATTTCTTTTGCGTATTCGATACCTAAACCATATGCACCGCCGTGTTCTTTTGCAATGGATAGTACTTGATCATAAGTTGCTTGATTTGCCCAGTCGCGTTGTAATTCCAGCATATATTGCATCCATGTGATTGGTGTAGCACCAGCTTGTACCATACGTTCAACCGCCATATTGTGTGCTTGATCCGTCACACCGCCAGAAGCGTCCGTTACCACGTAAACTTCATAACCATCATTAAGTGCTTCTAAAACTGGCATCACGACACAAACTTCAGTCCAAAGACCAGCAACGACGATTTTTTTCTTTCCAGTATCTTTAATGGCTTGTACTACGTTTTTATCATCCCAAGCATTCATAGATGTACGATCATAAATTTTTTGATCTGGGAACACTTTTTTAATCTCTGGGAAGATTGAACCACTGAATGACTTAGAAGCGACTGTTGTTAATACGGTTGGAACCTTGAACGTCTTAGCCGCTTCCGCCAATCCCGCTACATTATTACGTAGTGTTGCCACATCGATTGACTTAGTTCCAAAAGCCATCTGAGGCTGGTGGTCAATCATTAATAACATATGATTGCTTGGTGTTAATAATTTAGAAGTAGATTGGTCATCTACCTTTACTGGTTGATTTTCATTTGTTGATGCTTTTGTCACTGAACTATGTGTTAATTCTACTGCCCCTACTGCACCTACAGCAACTGATAAAGCCATTCCTACAGCTGCTAATTTTTTAAATACGGATTTCATCTTCTGAACCTCTCCCTTTATATATTTATAGTAATTTTTCAAAACATGTTTAATCTAAGGTCTGCAAAATATTTCGAATTAAGATATCTCGAATTTGAGATATTTAGGTAAAAAAATTAATCCTATTTACCTTCATTAGAATTTAACATTTCTTGTGTATACTATCCCTCTTATGTTCAGTCACGTTCCGTCACAATTGCTAATTTTTAAATTAGAGATTTTCTCCCTTTCCCCCCCTTAATTTATATGTAGTAATTGTTTAGGAACCACCCTTACTCTTCTCCTCCTCTTATTTAATTTTTCTCGAATAATATATTTTGAATCAAACAATCTTGAAATTGAATATTTTAATTTCGAGATAATTTTAGTATAAATAATTAAAAAGATTTGTCAACCATTGAATTAAAAAATAAATTAATTGATGGTTACTTTTTTATACAAGTTTACTTTAAATCTTAATTGGTTAAATCTTTATTTATTAGTGTATTTGCGATATAATCATTTATAGCGAAGAAATACCTTGTTACTTTTAGTACACAATTATTTCAAATTGGAGGTGTTTATCTTGAGTGAGAAGGAAACACAGGATAAAGTATGTTCAAAGGTTGAAGAATCGTACAATATTATCGGAAAAAAATGGATGGGTTTAATTATCCATACTCTAATGGAAGAACCAAAACGGTTTAGTGAAATCCATGCTTATATTCCTGATTTAAGTAAGAGAATGCTTAACGAACGAATGAAGGAACTTGAGAATTGCGGAATCGTTCTAAGAAATGTAATTACAGATCGCCCGGTACGAACAGAGTATTCACTTACAAAGAAAGGGACGGAATTAGGAAGAGCCCTAAAGACAGTAGATGAATGGGCTGATAAATGGCTATAAAGTGAAACTTCAATTAAACAAGAATGGCAAGCCACATCTTCCAAGATGTGGCTTTGCCATTCAAATTAACTTTCTAAATCCTTCTTTTGAAAAGCAGGAATACTTTCGTACTCTTCTTTTGAAAGTCGAGAAAGTCGAATGTAGATAGGAGCTAATTCTATATATATTTCCACATTCTCTATATTTGGTTCATGATAATGGGTAGCCCCTACCATTTCCGAAACTACATGTAATGTATTAATTTCTCCAAGACTATATAAACCTAATATCGCAGCTCCCAAGCAAGAAATTTCAATACTTTAGGGTTCATGCACATCTTGATGGAAAATATCCGCCATCAATTGTCTCTATATCGGTGATCTTGCAATACCTCCGGTTGCTTGAATTTTCTTCGTCTCTCCTATCAATTCTTTTAAGGCAAGAAGAACAGCGTATAAATTAAAGATAATCCCTTCCAAAACCGCGCGGAAAAGATGTTCTTTTTTATGATGCAAGTCCCATTCCAAAGAAAGATCCCCTTTCATTTGTATCCCATAAAGGAGCTATTTCCATTGCTAAGTACGGGTGGAATAATAAGCCGTCAGATATAGGATTCACTTTTGCTGCAATTTCCGTCAGTAACTTCATACGGGTCCTTTCCTAACAGCTTTGAAAGTGGGGAAATCGGATGAATGGGCGTCCCGGTGCGAAGATTGATTTCATGCCAGTTCATTTCATTCCGCCCACTTTGCGCTTCTATTGTCCGCCCAAGTGATACATATGGTTAACGGCTTTCCCTATTTATTAACAGCAATACAATATGCATCGCTGAACTAAAGGAAACAAAAAGAACATCACTAGGCTGGACATTTCTTGCTTGTCCAACTTTCTTCCTCCTTACAAAGGATTTTTACTGCTTTCAAATAAAGGAGAGAAGCTCAAAATGAGCTTCTCTCCTTGATGTAAAACAATTATAGATGTGGTACTGAAACTTCCTCTATAGTAAGTATTATTGTTTTTAAACAAACAAATTAATCAATAAAACACCGCCAAAAGCAACAAATGAAAGTATGGTCTCCAGCACTGTCCACGTTTTAAAGGTTTCTTTCACAGATAATCCCAGGTATTCTTTTACCATCCAGAATCCAGCATCGTTGACATGTGAGAACATCAATGATCCTGCACCTGTCGCGATAACAAGCAATTCCAGATTCACACCTGACATGTGTTGGACAACTGGTGAAACGATACCGGCTGCCGTTGTTAAGGCAACCGTTGCTGAACCTGTCGCAATGCGAATTAATCCAGCTATCAAAAATGCCAAAACAAGAGGTGAAAGTGATAAATGTTCGGACATTTGAGCAATGGTTGTACCAACACCACTTTCGATAAGAATTTGCTTAAATCCACCGCCGGCCCCTATAATTGCAAGGATTGAACCAACTGGCAGCAGGCTTTCTTCTGTAAATTTTTTAATAGCTGTTTTATCCATGCCTTGACGAAAACCGAGAAAGAAGAATGCGGTAAAACTAGCAATCAATAGCGCAATAACAGGACTTCCAATTAATGTTAAGATTTTCATCAAGCCGGCAGGCAGTGACATATACGGTGCAATAGCTGATAATATCATTAATAATACTGGTAATAAAATAACAAAGAATGAAATTCCTGTTCCTGGTAGTTTTTTCGCCGCCGTATTAATACGAATCAACTCTGGCTCTCCTTCAGGAGTCACCCGTTTATGAACCCACTTTGCAAATAATGGACCTGCGATGATGGCTGCAGGCAACGCAATGATTAGTGAGTAGAGCAGCACTTTTCCAAGATTAGCCTTATATATCCCTATTGCGGCCATTGCCCCTGGGTGCGGCGGTACAAGACCATGTACGATGGATAGTCCAGTAATGGCCGGTAATGCGATTAATAATATATTTTGTTTCGTTGTTTTATGAATTGAGAGGACTAAAGGTAATAAAATTAAAATACCAACTTCAAAGAACACCGGGATTCCGATAATAAAACCGGAAAGCAGCATAGCCCATGGTAATTTCTTGACACCAAAGGATCGAACGAAGAAATTTGCTACTTGCATTCCTGCACCTGATTCAGCCATCATCTTTCCTAAAATCGTACCTAACGCCAAAATTCCAACTAAGTGACCTAGAACATTCCCAACCCCGGTTTCATAGGCACTAACAATTTTATCCATTGATAAACCAGCCATAATGGCTAAGAACAAACTCGCAACGGTTAAACTAATAAATGCATGCCATTTCCACCAAGATACTCCCAAAACAACAATCACAATTGCCGCCAATGTTACGAGCAGTAAATACGTATCCATAATTCACCTTCCAAATTTACTTAGATTATCTATTTCATTTTCATTATGTTGTATATATGATAGTGTGTTTAAGTATTTAAAAAGAAATACAGGATTAACACTTATTTCTTTACCACTGCATGTCCACCAAACTCATTTCGCAGGGCTGCCACGACTTTCCCAGTAAATGTATCGTTCTCTAGTGAACGATAGCGCATCAATAAGGACATTGCGATAACAGGAGTAGCAGCTTGAAGATCCAAAGCTGTTTCAACTGTCCATTTTCCTTCACCTGAAGATTGCATAACCCCTTTGATTTCATCCAAATGCGCATCTTTAGAAAAGGCATTTTCTGTTAATTCCATTAGCCATGAGCGAATGACGGAACCATGATTCCACACTCTTGCGACCTTTTCATAATCATAGTTATACTCACTCTTATTTAATACCTCAAACCCTTCGCCGATGGCAGCCATCATTCCATATTCAATTCCGTTATGGACCATTTTCAAGAAGTGACCACTTCCGGCTTGCCCTGCATACAAATATCCATTTTCCACAGCAGTATCACGGAAAATAGATTCCACAATATTCCATGCCTCTTGATCTCCTCCAACCATGTAAGAAGCTCCATTTCGGGCACCTTCCATCCCGCCAGATGTTCCTGCATCCATAAAGTGGACTCCAAGTTCTCTCAGTTGGTTATAACGAAGAACCGACTGTTTATAATGGGAATTACCAGCTTCAATCACTATGTCACCTTTTGTTAAAAAAGGTGTAATCTCTTCAATTACCGAATCAACCACAGAGTGTGGAACCATAATCCAAAGAACTCTTGGTGTTTCCAAAGATTGAATTAGTTCCTTTAAGCTGGATGTGGCTTTAGCTCCGTATTTTCTCATTTCTTCAACTGAGTCAGAATTTAAATCAAATGCTACTACCTCGTAATTATGATCCAATAGATTTTGTCCTAAATTTAATCCCATTTTCCCTAATCCGATTAATCCAACTTGCATACCAATTTCCTCCTCAAATTTTATTTATTATTTCGCCCATTGTTTTCTAACTTGTTTTTCAGCCAAACGTAAGATCTCTTGTTCTGAAACCTCTTTATCGGCAATAACATTTGTTAGATAATTTTTCCCTTGAAATCTGACGGTAACAGTTATTTCCATCATGTTTAGCCCTCCTTTCTAAAATGTAAATTAAGTAGAGACTTCTAACCTAAAATCCATTTCCGAGTGTCACAATTAATGACAAATAGAATTCATCGAAAAAGGATATTCCAAGTAGTGAAATTGCTATATCTACCGTTATCGGATAATCAATTAAGAATCATAGCGAGTGTCAGTGTTTATGAAAAATATCTCCATTCATGAGTTATGAAACAGATTCAAAAGATACACTAACCGTGAAAGTTCACCTTTTATTTTGGTAACTTTTTTATATAAGGTTATTTTTCGTAACCATAATAACTCCAGAAACATTTATTGTCAAATAAAAATTTTTATTAATTACTGGGCTTTATTAAAACCTTATTAATTCTCTAATTATTATGTTGAAATCAATTTTAAAGATAAATATTTCAATAAATTTCTTAAAGATTTATTTTTGTTTAATTTAGTTACCACAAGTAAGTTGGATATTTATAATAGGTATAAAAATCAGCGTAGCTTTTTATGTTATTAGGTGGTTTGTGAACTATTTGAACTAGTAGAAGAATAAAGGATTCTCTATGGGTAAAAAATATCATTGACTTCAGCCTTATAAAAATTATCGAAAGGAAACATATAAGCTATGAATACGATAAATAAACAAACTAACAGTCCCCTGTTACCAGAAGATCTACGTAGATTCAACCCTGTTACGGTTATCGGAGCCGGTGTTATTGGGATTTCGTGGACAGCCTTATTTCTTGCAAAAGGGTTAGAGGTTCGAGTTAACGATGTTCGTCCTAATCTGGAGGAAGTTGTGCATGCAGGAATAAAACAGATTATCCCAACGTTACGTGAACTTGGACTACCAACTGAAGGCCTAACTGATCGACTAATTATTGAGCAAAACCTGGAACGTGCACTTGACGGTGCCGCTGTTGTACAAGAAAACGGCCCTGAACGTATAGGCTTTAAACAGGATTTATACACTCAAATCGAACAATTTGTGAGTAAAGAAACATTATTGTTGTCATCCTCATCGGGTTTAAAAGCAAGCGATATAGCAGAGAAAATGAATAATCCAGAACAAATGTTGATCGGCCATCCTTTTAATCCACCACATCTTGTCCCATTGGTTGAGATTGTGCCTGGGAAAAATACGGCTTCTAGTGCAGTTGAAAAAGCTGTGTCTTTTTATGAAGCGTTAGGTAAGCACCCACTTGTGCTGAAGAAAGAAATACCTGGATTTGTAGCGAACCGTCTCCAATCCGCATTATTTCGGGAGGCCATTCATTTGGTATTAGAAGGAGTAGTTTCGATCAAGGATCTTGATGAAATTGTAACAAGCTCGATTGGTCTTCGATGGGCAGCAGGTGGTCCATTCTTGACTTTCCACCTGGGAGGTGGAAAAGGAGGATTCCCTGCCTTTCTCCAACACCTAGGTCCTGGAATGGAGGCACTTTGGGATAACCTTGGTAGTCCACGACTTGATGAAACTACGATTCGATCATTATCCGAACAGGCTAACTCTACTTTTGACAACACCTCTGAAAAGCAGCTCGAAGAAGAGCGTGATCGTCGACAATTATCCGTACTCCATGCACTTAATGAGATAAAGTAAATACGCCTATTTACACTATTTAAAAAAAGGAATGGATTGCCATGTTCTTTCACATTAGGAACATGGTTTTTTAGGACTTAACAGGATTTTTTATCTAAAAAAATAAAGGATATTATGAAGAGAATGAATACTTTTCAAGCAATGGTCCAGTGTGAATTTTAAAGACGGCATAGGAGCTTTTCAAAATAGGCTTGTTAAGTCCTATCCCTTAGTGACAGGAATAGATTTATCTGGAACGATTATTGAATCAACGGATGAACGATTTAAAACAGGTGATGAAGTCATTGTGACAGGCTATAAATTAGGAAGGCGGATTTAGTGAAATGGAGATTGTATTAGCAGAGTGGGTTGTGCATCTTCAAAAGGATTGTCTTTAAAAGAAGCCATGATCCTTGGAACGGCTGGGTTCACAGCAGCATTATCAGTTCAAAAGCTTGAAGATAATGGATTGGAACAGAACCAAGGACCCGTATTGGCAGCAGGTTCTACAGGTGGTGTTGGGAGTATTTCCGAAAATATTATAGCTAAAAGAGGTTATGGAGTTGTAGCCAGTACAGGTAAATCTAACCATGAAGCATATTTAAAAAGATTAGAGGCTAAACAAATTATTAATTGCTATGAAATAGTAGAACAGATCAAACGCCTATTCGTGAAGAAAAATGGGCCGGTGCCATTGACCCTGTGGGTGCGAAAACACTTCAGTACATACTAAGTACTTTGAAATATGGAGGGTCGGTAGCTACCTCTAGTTTTACAGGTGGGAAAGCAGTCTCCGCAACAGTTCTTCCTCATATTTTAAGGGGCGTCAATTGGCTCGGTATTGACTCAGTTCAATGTCAAATGAATAAACGATTAAAAGTTTGGGATCGTCTGGGTGATGATCTTAAACCAACAAATTTACCACTTTTTCTTTAGTATTAAAAATAATGATAGGCTTTCTAAGCGACCATGAATATCCAACTTCCCACATTGTTACAGAATCTTGATCATTAAATACTGCAAAGAGAATATCACTATACTGAATGGCATTAACATCAGTAACAAAGTTTTGATTTTGCCATTGATACGATCCATAAGGAAACTTGCTTTTGTATTTTCGTGGAGAAAATACATTTAATCCTTTGTTAAATAATATTATTTCTAATTTTTCAATCAGGTCAATTTGTTCTGAGTTAAAAAAGGTCCAGCCAAATATACATTCATTTATCTAACCTCCAGAGGGTTATAAAAAATAATCATTAAGAGATGTTTAAAAATAGACATCTCTAGATATAATCTTTATACCATTATGTTGTCTACTCTTGAAAATTAGTCAAAAGCATTTTTTTAGACCCCTCTGGACCAAGTGATTGTCTTAAGGTGTATCAATTAGTATTCCATCAAACAGCTTAGTGTACATTGAATTCCTCAAGTAACATTTTTTCTGTTTGAGGCATGGTTAGACCTAAGTGCCAGCACCCCATGCCAGCTAGTCCATATTGTCGAACTAGACGGAACTTAACGAGTAAACTTCGTGGATCTTCAAACCACACTTCGTGTAAATTTCCTTTATTGTCCACATAACGGAACCAGGGTGCAGCAGCACTTTCATTATAGTGAACCGGACTTTGATAACCAGTGTATAAATCAATGGCATGTTGAGTGGAATAAGCAGAGCCTGAACGCTTATTAGTTCCTACAACCCAATCATAAGCATATTGAGGAATTCCAAGCATTAACTTCGATTTATCTACAACAGAAACTGCATAATTAAGTGTAGCTTTTACTCTGTCTATCGGAGCAATCGGACCTGATGGACCTCCTGGCCAATGCCAATCATAAGTCATCAAAAACATTTTATCTAGATATTTCCCAAGCGTCCGGTAATCATAGCCTGCTGAATAAGAGGGTATTTGATCACCTTCTTTTGGTGGAACAGCCATTAAAACTTCCATTCCTGCCGGATGAAGTTTTGAAGCTAATTCCTTAATAAACTGGTTAAGGTTAGCCCGATCTTTTGTTTTTACCTGTTCAAAGTCAATTACTACTCCTTTGTAATCATGACTATCTAAAAGGGAATATATATTATTGACAAATTTTTGTCGTAACCAAGGTGTGCTTATTAACTGATGTGTAAGATTAGGATCAAATCCTTTTTCACTTAAATTTGTAAGTGTAGCAAAAGGTGGAAGATTATCTTTCCAAGCAATCTTATGTGCCTGGTTTTCTGGTGTTTCAATGATATTTCCTTGTTCATCGGACCGATACTCAAAAACGAAAATACTAGTAAGAGTCTTTTTATAGTTATTAAGCATCCAAGCATTTGAATTCTTATCTTTTGGAACAAAATAAGTTCCAGTCCAAATATTGATTTTTCTCGGCCTGGGAATACTTAATTTCTGACCAGGGGCAATTACCCGACTCTTTAAATGATTTTGTCTCATTAATGCTATTTCACTAATTGCGTGACGGTTAGCAATCTCCCAAATACTCTCGCCTTGCTGAACAATATAAGTCGAACCAGGAATCATCATTGCCTGTCCAAGGACTAATTGAGTATTTTTAGCTAAACCGTTTAGCTTAGCTAGGTTCTCCTCGTCTACTTTGTATTGATTTGAAATTTTGGTTAGGCTATCACCAGGTTTCACTTCATGGATGACTTGAGCACAAGCGAAAATGGGAGTCATTAAAACCATACAAACTGAAATGAAGAAAAACAAAAGTTTCTTTATCATAGGAATCCTCCTAGAATAATTTTTCTAAAACGTAATAGCTCATATTGTTTTGAAACCGGTTATTCTTTAGTTTATGACCTTAAAAAACAATGGGCTGTTTAGTATTAATAGGATATAGTTTTCCGTCTAGGGCAAATGAAATTTTGCCCGTTTCTTCGGAAACCACTAATGCAAGTGCGTCGCTTTTTTCTGATATTCCAAGAGCAGCTCTGTGACGTGTCCCCAGTTTTTTTCCCTCTATATGCTTTGTTGTTAAAGGAAGGACATTTGCGGCAGAAACCACCTTGTTTCCCCTGATTAAAACCGCCCCATCATGCAACGGGTTCCCTGGGTAAAAGATGGATTCCAATAATTTAGGCGTAACTGATGCTCCTATTGTCGTTCCTTTTTGAATCATTTTCTCAACTGGATCAACACGTTGAACTACAATCAGGGCACCATGTCTTTGTCTCGAAAGATTCTGCACAGAGGTCGATAAATCTTCATAAGTGTCAGTAAAAGATGATAAATAACAATTTAAGTAAAATGACGCCGCCATTGATTCAATATCAATTAGATTTTGTTTAACGTCCTCGAGACTTCCCAGTACACAATAATTTTCGTTACTAAGTACTTCTAAATTTGATTGCAATAGAAGAATTAGCTGTTGAATACCATCTTGTAAATGTTTTTTCATTGGTGAAAAATCACAATTATTACCGTCCATGCCTAGATCCCTCCATATACATTTTTATTAAGACTGTGGACTGAATTACCGAGCATATGTAAGGTTGAATTTATCAATAACAACAGTCCATTAAAATGGATCACTAGAGTTAGTTTTGAACATAAATATTTCCCCTTTTAAGTTGGTATAAATAGTATTAGTTAGTTGTTTAGTTAATATAAAATAGTAAATTAATCCATTATATACCTTTAAAATAAGGATCCTATACTAAAAGGATCCTTATTTATTTATTGCTTTATTTACATTAATTAATTATAATAAAAAAAGAAACTAAGTTACTTTTTGTATACAAGTTATTAATCGTTTAATTATTTATAATAAAAAATTAAAAGAGTGAGGTAATTATTATGAATTTGTTAGAATCTAAAGTGATCCAAACAAAATTAGAAAAAGAAATTTTTATAGATGAAAGTACAAATATCGAATTAAAAATTTTTCATGATGCCGAAAAGAATTTCCCCTTTTATAAATTTATCGTTAGCATAGAAATGATGCGGATAAGGAGAAATGAATTTTATGGAACTAAAAAAGCATTCTTTGGAATTAGAGTGACAGAGGATTTACAATCTTTTAATGTTTTTGAGCCGGATCAACAAAGTATTTTTGCCACCAAGAACGAGCAGGAAAGACAAGCAGTTATGGAATTAATTGATTATTTATTAACCGAGTCAGTCAATTTTAAACAATTGGTAATATCAATGGTTGAAAAGCTCAATCAAGTGAATGTTGAAGGTGAAAAGGAAAACAAAGAATTAAAAACAAAATTGACACTATTAGAAAGATTATTAAAAATACATCATGAAGAAATCAAATTTCCACTACAAAAAAAATTAATAGCTTGAACCTTGTTTATGAATAGAATTTATATATAGAAAATTACAAAACACCCTTATATTTAAATAATAAGGGTGTTTTTGGTCTATTTATTTTATTTTGAAATGCGTTTTAATAATTCAGCTTTTTCAGCTTCATATCCTGGCTTTCCAAGTAGTGCAAACATTTTCTTTTTATATGCTTCTACTCCTGGTTGATCAAATGGGTTTACGCCCATTAATAATCCGCTTATTCCACATGCCTTTTCGAAGAAGTACACCATTTCTCGAAATGTATATTCGTCTAATTTATCCAGTTCCACGGAAAGGTTTGGAACTCCTCCATCTACATGGGCTAAAACCGTCCTAATTCTGGAACTGTTAAAATTTTAACCTCTGCATCAGCTTCCTTCGCCCCCTCAGCAGCCCATTGTGTTAATTGATAATTTGTACCTGTTGCACTTTATAAGATGATTGCAAGATTTACATTAGACATATGGCCAATCTCCTTATCATTAAGAAATAAAAAATTTAAACTTTTATACATTCAAATATATATTGCTCAAATTACGACAAATAAAATGAAAAAACTAATCGGAAGTGTATCCGATTAGTTTTTTCATTGCACCCCAAAGTTACCTGGTTTATTAGGTGATAAGATCGTTACCTTTTGACCTAATTTGTTTTTTTGAAATAAGCCTCCCTATAAAATTTTATTTAAACACTTTAACACGGTCCTCTAATGGTTGGAACTGTTTCTCTTTAGGTAAAGCTGTTGGCTTCCCAAATGGCATTTGGGCTATTAATTTCCAACTACTTGGAATACCCCATTTCTTTTTGACTTCATCATCAATAAGTGGATTATAGTGTTGTAATGAAGCACCAAACCCTTCAAGCTCCAGCGAGGTCCATACTACATATTGAAGCATCCCGTTAGATTGTTGAGCCCAAACGGGGAAATTATCGGCATACGATGAAAATTGTTTTTGAAAAGATTCAATTACTGCCATTTCTTCAAAAAATAATACGGTGCCATATCCACTGCCAAAGGCATTCATTTTATCTTCAGTAGGAGCAAAGTTTTCAGCTGGAACGATTTTCCTCAATGTTTCAGTTGTAATACTCCACAAATTAGTGTGATGTTCTCCTAATAAAAGAACTACTCTTTGGGCTTGAGTGTTGAATTCTGAAGGGGTATGCTTTACCGCATGATTTATTACTTCTTGAATTCTTTCATCAGATACAACTGATTCACTGCTAATCCCATAAAAGGTACGTCGACCCTCTACTGCGATATAAAAATCCTTCGATCCTGTCATTTAATCATCTCCTGCTCATTCTATTAATGGTTAATATCAATATTCAAAATTCAATATGGACAACAAATTCCTTGGACTCGATGACGTTTCTCGCTGAATATTTCTTTTCTTCAGTTCTATCTATATCGAAAACTTCTTAAATGCCAACACTGCATTATGTCCTCCAAAACCAAAACCATTAGAAATAGCATAGTTTATTTTCATGTTAACTGCATGGTTTGGAACATAATCTAAATCACACTCTTCATCTGGTATTTCAAAATTAATAGTTGGAGGAGCTATATCTTCCATGATACTTTTGAGGGTTATTACAGCCTCAATCCCACCTGCTGCTCCAAAAAGGTGCCCAGTCATAGATTTTGTGGAACTTACCTTTAAGTTATAAGCATGAGTACCGAAAACACTTTTAATTGCTTTGGTCTCTGATTTATCTCCTTCAGGGGTACTTGTACCATGTGCATTTATATAATCCACATCCGTCAATCGAATATTCCCCATATCTAAAGCCAATTTCATGGCATTTGCGGCCCCATTGTAGTCAGGGGAAGTAATATGGTATGCATCTGTTGTGGAACCATAACCTACGATTTCTCCTAAAATTGTCGCTCCTCTTTCCTTCGCATGTTCATATTCTTCCAGGAATAAAACACCCGCTCCTTCAGACATGACAAAGCCATCACGCCCTTTGTCAAACGGGCGACTTGCCTTTTCAGGAAAATCATTTAGAGTAGACATTGCTCTCATTCTTGAGAATCCAGCAAAAGCTAGTGGATTAATAGGAGCTTCAGCCCCTCCTGCTAATATGCCATCAGCATAACCATGTCTAATATTTAAAAAAGCCTCTCCAATTGCTTGATTCCCTGTTGCACAAGCAGAAACAGGTGAAAAGCTAGGCCCCTTAAAACCCGTTTTTATAGATATTATTCCTGACGCCATATTACTAATCATCATTGGAACCATAAATGGAGAAACTCTTCTTGGTCCCCTTTCAAGCAAAGCTTTATGATTTTCTAATGTAGTATTAATTCCTCCAATACCGGAACCAATATAAACCCCTAAGCGCTCCTTATTAACATTTTGTAAATCTAGATTCGCCTGTTCTAAAGCTTGTTGAGCAGCAGCAACAGCATACTGTATGAATAAGTCATATTTCTCCTGTTCTTTTTTATCCATATATTGTTCTGCGACAAAGTCGGTAATATAACCTGCAATTTTGGTGTTAATATTGTTATAGTCATCAGATGAAATTCTTTTGATGCCTGAATTACCTTCTTTAATGTTCTTCCAGAACGCTTCAATTGTATTTCCTAACGGTGAAACCACTCCATATCCTGTCACTACAACTCTTCGTGCCATCAACAACACTCTCCTGTCATTCCTTTTTCGCATAACTACTTCAAAAGATCTTTAAGTTGTTCCAATATTTTAGACAAGACACCATCTCTTAATACACGTTTACATTGTAATCGGCCCTTGATGCTTGAAATGAGAAAAACTGCTAATGCTTACAGATCGTCATTATTTTGAATGCGCCATTCCTTTTTGGTGTCCTTAAGCAATTCTGATAGAAAATCTATTTCGATTTGACTTAGAAGTTGTACTTTCTGTTGCATGAGTGTAGGCAAATAATTATAATCTGCCAGTAATGCTGCTAGGGCACACACAATCGGATGTATATAAAGAAAAAGGGACAATTTCGCCAAGGGGTGAAACCCCTTTTACCTATTAGTAGGTAAGCATCCCCGAAAAGTAAATAGTTCAAAACAGCTTTTTAACCTTTTAAAAGGGGGTATATTTCATTCATTGTTTGCTGCAATATCTCCTTTCCCAGTACCCGTCCGTATTGTATTGTTCCTTTTATACATGACACGATGGCAAAAGCTAATGATTCAATTTCTTCGGCTCCCCTTTCTACCAGTGTTACCTTAAGAATATTTTTAATAATCGTTATTTCTAACTGACTGATTTCTCGTACTTTTTGCCTTACTTTTTCAGGAAGGGATTCATAATCTGACTGGAGAGATGATACGGGGCATATCCCACCGTCGCTTAAAACAATTTGTCTCTCTAAAAAATGCTTGATCTTTTCTTCAAAAGTCAGCTTAGAATTCGTAATGAAGGATAAAAAGTCCTGCAAATTTTGAAGCACCAGATCAGTAACGGCAACTCCCAAATCCTCCTTTTTTTCAAAATGATAATGGATGCTACCTTTCGTCACACCCAATCGTTTGGATAAATCATCATAGCTAATGGCTACATAGCCTTTTTCACGAATTAGTTTCAGTGCCAGATCGATAATTTGTGTTTTCCTGTTCTCCATGATTATATATTAACTTACTAGTAGGTAAGTGTCAAGTTTAGGCTGATTTCATCCAGGCTCCATCGGTAAAATGACTGCGACCCCGGCTTGCCGTGCATGCTTACGATTTTCGTCTATTGCAGCTTTCGGGAACTCGATGGTCATAAGCCTCTTCAATACCAAGAGCATCTGGCAAAACTTGATAATTCGATAGAGGCCTTGGCTGAAAATGAAACCGATTGGAAGTCCTGACGTTCTTAACAAAGCTCATTGATTAATTTGAAATTTTGTAATGCAAAAATACCAAAAAAATCATGAATATTTGACAAATTGTGTATGTATTGCGGATGCCTTTTGTCTTAAAAAGCAATCGAGTAGAGGGAAAAT
>NZ_JBCNAD010000005.1:0-69367 GCF_050477905.1 Neobacillus pocheonensis
GGGAATGGGCGGCTTTCCAGGCATGGGAATGAGCGGTTCACCAGGAATGGGAATGAGCGGCTTTCCAGGAATGGGAATGAGCAGTTCACCAGGCATGGGAATGAGCGGTTTCCCAGGGATGGGAATGTAAATCTTTTTAATATGACAAACTATGATCCTTTAACCTGATTTCCAATATAATGTTCAACCAAAAAAAGATTGGTAATTTTAATTTAAATCAAAAACGTAGTTGCAAAAACCTTCCTTATAGAATAATGGGAAGGTTTTTTTATATCATTCAACATTAGGCGGTCACGGAAAATTAACCAATCAACCTCCCTCTGAATATGAATATGGATAAATAACCAATTGGAGGAGGATAAAATTTGAAAATTAAATACGATCATTCCTTTCAGTTGCCAAGGTCCGTTGTATGGAAGTATATAAAAGATGAAACGGTTCTTCGAAATTCTCTCCCAGGTTGTAGGATTTTTGAAGAAAAATCCTATGGAAATTACTTAGCTGAAATAGACATCCATTTAGGACCGATTAAAGATGTGTTTAAGCTTGATATTCGGACAGTTGAAGAAAATTCATCATCCTCATACCGCCTTTTTGTAAGAGGAAAAGGAAATCTCGGGGAGATAAATGGCAGTGGAGTTTTGCAAATTAAAGAAGGACAGGAAGGGACGCATTTATCCTTCGTGTCAGATGCCGAAGTAACCGGCGCACTCGCCATGGTGAGTAAACGTGTATTAGACGGATCAGCAGACAAGAGTTTTCAAAGCTTTTTTCAAACCATAGAAAAAGAAATCAAAAGAAAAATCTATCTTTTGAAAAGAAGTGGTAGGTGACTAGGGGTGATCCTGGTCAGCTACCTTTTTATGTTTTGGGGAAGCTAAAATAACGTTTGTATTAGCAAAGCATGGGGGAATCTAGACATAGAAACTTCGAGACAAAAAATAAGGTTTCGTTTTGGGAAGGAGGATGTCTTTGACACAGAGGGCTAGGCTATTTATTTATACATTATTTATGGCTGCTGTGGCGATTACCATTGTTTCAGACCGTGTTCCAATCTATAACAAGACCTTGATCAAAGCCATAATTCTGTACTGGTTATTTAGTACACTTTATTTTCACCTCCGGACAATGAGTAGACAAGGAAATGTTACATTGGATTATGGCATGAATTACAGTTTATCTTTTGTCATGTTTACCGGTCCGTTCGGATTATTATTATTCGAGTCTATTTACCGATTTAGTAATTATGTTTATAAAAAATGGACAAAAACAGCCGACCCAGATGAATTTGAACATATTTTTTATAATATCGGATCGTTTGTCTTCCAGAATTCGATTGCCTATTTTGCGTTTCAATTCTTACATACCTATTTTCAAGGATTTCCGTTTGGATTTTGGATTTTGACGTTTATTCTCGTAACGATTAATGCTATCATTTCAGATACTTTTTTAACTTTAATTTTTTACTTCCTGGGGGAAATAAAAACGCGAGCAGAAGTCCTGCATTTTTTTAAAAGCCGGAGTATACCTGATATGGCGAAAATCTCCTTCACAAACGGAATGTTATTTGTCTTTCTACGAGAAGGAAAATGGGAAACACTGATTAGCTTTTTCATCCTGAATTACCTTGTGAACCACTCTTTTATTACAAAGTCACAATACTTGCAAAATAAGCTAGAACGAGACCAATTCGAACAAATGGCATATACAGACTATTTAACTGGCGTAGCTAACCGCGCCTATATGGCTAAGAAAATGGCGGAGTTTAACCAAAGTAATGAATCGATTGGAATTGTTGTAGCAGATATTGATAAATTCAAGATCATCAATGATACCTATAATCACGCTGTCGGTGATCGCGTGATTCAACATTTTGCAGATGCTTTTCAACGGTATCTTGATAAGGATGATTTATTATTTAGGAGTGGAGGAGAAGAGTTCACGCTTATCTTAAGAAATAGAGATTATGAGCGAACGCTAGTATTAATAGAAAAAATCCGTCTAGGAATTGAAAACAGTCAAGTCGATGTGGAGTTTAACGGAGAAAATGTTGTTATTACCTATACAGCTTCTTTCGGTCTTTATTTTTATCATGTTACTGAAAAGGTATCGATGGAAAAAGGTTATATTTATGCAGACCAATTATTACTTCAATCCAAACAGCATGGAAGAAATCAGCTATCAGCGAAAAAAGAACCACATTTGGAAGACGTGTAATCATGAGATGGTTGAATTGGCACAATCAATCGTTCTTACATAAATAAAAATAGAATGACAAACACTACCTTTCAAAAGGTGGTGTGAGTGATGAAAAAAGACAATCCTAATGATCCTCAGGAATTTCAAAATAAGGGAATAACCAATGAAAAGATGAATAAAAATGTTGAAGTTAATTTGGATAATAATGATATCCAAGCAGAAAGCGCAATAATTATCGGAGGCGGCGATCCAAATCTGTTTCCTGACGGAGGAAAGCCTTTAGTATAGATTACAATGAACATTTTACAAGGAGAGTAATTATGGACAGAGAAAATCATTTTGTAGCAGCTGACCTTTCGCCTAATTTAATAAACGAAATTCAATCTCTCGAAGAAAAACTTACGGAGCAAACTCATAAAAAAGTAGTGGTAATAGCTTACGAAAATGATGAAGCCAAATAAAGCAAAAACCTTCAAATTTTTGAAGGTTTATTTTATGTATGAGGGGGACGGGAAATGAAGATAAAGTGGTTCTTATTACCGATTTTATTTGTTGCCATTCTCATTTTCAGTGCTTTCCACTCAGCCAGGACTACCTCAAAGCAAACCCTAATGTTTCAACAAAAAAATAGGATAACCGTGTATCTCGCTGGTGATTCTACCGTAGCTAATTACCCAAAGACGTGGGAACCCAAAGCAGGCTGGGGACAAATGATTGCTGCTATGTTTGATGAACATGTTATCGTGAAAAATGTGGCCGTTCCTGGCAGAAGTTCGAAAAGTTTTATTAAAGAAGGTCGGCTGTCCAGAATCCTAAACCAAATTCATAAGGGAGATTACCTTCTTATTCAATTTGGTCATAATGATGAAAAAATCGAAGACCCAACACGATACACGGATCCAACAACTACATATAAAAGTTATTTAAAACAGTATATTGACGGAAGTAGAAAACGCGGGGCTATACCGGTCCTTGTTACACCTGTTGAAAGAAGGCAATTCTCGCGGGATAATCAGGCTTTGGCCACACACGGACAATACCCTGATGCCATGAGAGAAGTCGGAAGAGAGGAGAAGGTAGCAGTCATCGATTTAAATAAGAAAAGTAGAGAACTATTTCAACAACAGGGACCAGTAAAAACAAAGGAACTTTTTCTATTTCTTGATGCAGGTGTAAATCACAATTTTCTCAGGGGAGTAAAAGATAACACCCATTTTCAGGAAAAGGGAGCATACATGATGGCAAGACTAGTTGTTATGGAAATTAAAGCGCAAAAACTACCTCTTCAAATGTATATTAGTAATAAACGAAGCTGTCACATGGAGTGTGTATCAAAATGGAAAAATCAGAAAAAATTTATGCAAGGTCAAGTCGCCTGTTATTGAGACAATTTTCACAACAAGATGTTGATTCCTTTTATTTGTACCGTTCAAGTCCTGAAGTAGCCAAATTTCAGTCTTGGGAGAATTATCAATATCACGATGCGGAAATTTTTGTTCGAAAGCAATCTCAGAGTGTGCCAAATCAACCTGGGACTTGGTTTCAGTTCGCAATTGCCTTAGCCGAGACGAATCAATTAATTGGAGATTGTGCGCTTCATACACTCTTGGCAGAGCCTCGAATTGTTGAAATTGGCTTCACCCTTGCTGAAGAGCACCAGGGGAAGGGCTATGCAAGCGAAGCGGTGAGAGTTTTACTGAATTACGTATTTAATGATCTCAGAAAACACAAAGTGATCGCTTTTACTGATGTTAGAAACGAAAAGTCCATCCGGCTGCTTGAACGTGTGGGTATGAGGAGAGAAGGACATTTGTTGGAAAACTACATGTCAAAAGGGCTGTGGGTAGACGAATATCAATATGCATTACTGGAGTCGGAATGGAAAAACAGGTGAAAGGCAAGTTAATTATCGGAAAGCGTGAGCCAATCAGCGGATAAGCGACTCTAATCGGCGGATAACACATTTTAATCAGCAAAAAGCAAAATCACAAATATTTCTTTTATTAAGGGAAGTTAACAATTCAATTAAGAAATGGTTCAAATACCAGATATCGACAATTTTTTTTATATCTTCCGATTAAAATGGCACTTGTGGGAAGGGAGATGAATACGGACTGAAGTTATTTCCGTAAAAGGAGAATTTCACTGATAATCCTTGCTTTCAGATTAGGAATAAACAAAAACGATGGAGATCAGTTCTTTGTAAACATAGCAGCAAAATACCAAACCTGCTTGTATGCATAATAGAGGAGGTTTTTCATTTTGAAAAATAAACTTCGAAATGCTGTCCAGCAAAAAAGGCAACATCTAATCGACGAGCTACTTAAAATTGGTGTTTTTAAGAAAAATAATATGCATCTCTATGAATGGCCATTAAGTGATTTAGAAAAAGAATACAATGAATGGAAACATATGATTTGGATAGAAAGCAACACAAGTGTCGGAAGAATAAATGGAAAATAAAAGGAAGCACGAGGCGATCGTGCTTCCTTTTATTTTCTTGTTTTGATTAATCAATTTCTTCATCATTAATGCCATATACTTTAATTTTATAAGGTTGTTTATACTCTTTATCTAAAACAGTTTTTACCTCATTTCTAATATTATCTGCTATTTCCAATTGTCCCTTATTGTAATTGTCTATGCATGCTTTGATTGTTATGACCAGTGGATTTCCTTTTGTGTATTTAAAATATTCGACCTTATATTCTTTCTTAGAAACCAAACCTTCGAAAATGGTAGGACTTCATCATTTATCCGCGATTTCATCGTTTTCCCCCTTTTTTTATTTCTCTAAAGTATTTGACGCTAATAACCCTCATTTAGACGAACATTTTTGGAAAAATATATTATTATCTATAATCTTTTAAAGTGTTGGAAAAGCTATTTAGGTGCTTAAAGAAAGGTGGCACTTATTTGAGAAACTTTTCATATTCATTAAGGAGGTTAACGATGGGAATTTTAAGTGGAAATCCAAAGGAAGAACCTTTACACTACGGGGAAGTTTTTGATATTTGGGCTTCTCAATTAGTGGGAAATAGTATGATTGCGGGCTATCAAACGATGATGAACCACGCAGGGGATGAAGAGTTAAAAAAGTTATTGTCAGAAGCAATTGAGACATGCCAACAAGAAAAAAAGCAAGTTGAAGAATTATTAAAAGAAAACGGAATCGGCCTACCACCCGCTGCCCCAGAGCCTCCAGATGCATGTTTAGAGGATATTCCAGTTGGTGCAAGAATCCCGGATCCAGCTATTGCGGCTACACTTTCTGCCGATATTGCTGCTGGATTAGTAGCATGTAGCCAAGTGATTGGTAAATCCATCAGGGAAGACGTTGCCATGATGTATGGCCAATTTCATATCCAAAAGGCGGCCCTGGGAGCCAAAGTCCTTCGATTAAATAAAGAAAAAGGATGGCTTATTCCTCCACCACTACATCTAAATAAACATGGCGATTGTTAATGGAAGACACGGTTATTTTTAACCGTGTTTTTTAGTAGAGTAGGAACAGCTAAATTATGGGTTCGTTTAAGTTTAAGAAGTAAAACAAAGAGCATAGTTTACCAATCAGAAAGCAAACTAAAATCGTGGGTGCTGATTTTGCTATAACATTAGCAACCTTGATGGAAAGACAAATCTACAGCAAGGGTGGTAAAGAAATGGCTAAAAATAAGAATAATCAATTTAACAAAAAGAACAACGCACTACCAAAAGCCGATGCAGAATTTGCGGAAGAAAGAGGAAATGGCCTTGAAAAAGTAGCTTTACGAGCTCAAAAGAGTCAAAATAAGTAAACAGATATTGCTTGAATATGGGTTTGTAACAAAGAAAAACAACAAAAAGGCTGCTAAACAGCCTTTTTGTTGTTTTTGCATACCTAAGTAATCAATCATTTTATGGGTCCGTTTTTTGAAATACTTAAACGTTGAAAAATAGGTAGAAAATATGAGTGAGTCAGCGGTTACTCCCCAACTTTTGTTGTGTTCAGATGGAAGCAGTAGAATGTGTTATGATTTTAATAACAATACAGAAGGAGTTTTGTACATGTCTATTGAAACCGTTGTCCAACAGCAAATTGAATTTTATAATAAGCAGGATTTAGAGGGATTTGCGAGTACATACGCAGATGATATTACCGTTTTCTCCTTTCCTGACAACACGATTACATTAAACGGCAAGCAAGCTCTTATTGAAAGATACAAAGAAACATTCAAGAAGAAAATGTTTGCCGAAATAAGAAATCGTTCGATTGTAGGGAACAAAGTCATCGACTGGGAAATCGCAACGAATGGAATTACTGGGGAAAGCACAAGTTTGATGGCTATTTATGAAGTGAATGAACATTTAATTTCAAAAGTTTGGTTTATTCGTGAATAGATTCCTGAAACGATATGTTACGATAAACTGAAGAGCCAATAAAAAAATGACGGGGGAAATCCTATGTACAGTTTTAAGAACGATTATAGCGAAGGGGCACATCCTAAAATCTTAAATGCACTTATTGAATCCAACCTTGAGCAGGAGGATGGGTACGGGGAAGACCGCTACACCCAAAAAACGGTCGAACTGTTAAAGGAAAAACTTGGCCGTACTGATGTTGATATTCACTTAATCTCAGGCGGAACGCAAACGAATCTGATTGCTATTTCTGCTTTCCTAAGACCTCATGAAGCTGCCATTGCGGCAAGCACTGGTCATATTTTTACACATGAGACAGGTGCCATAGAAGCGACGGGTCACAAAATTTTATCAGTAGAAGTGGAAGATGGTAAACTGACGCCTTCCCACTTGCAGGGTGTACTTGACTATCATACAGATGAGCACATGGTGAAACCTAAACTGGTATACATATCAAATTCCACTGAAATTGGTTCCATTTATAAGAAGGACGATCTCAAGCAATTAAGTGAATTTTGTCATCAAAACAATTTGATTTTATATATGGATGGGGCAAGATTAGGTTCAGCCCTATGTTCAGACGAAAATGATCTTAGCATGGAGGATATTCCCTCACTTGTCGATGCCTTCTACATTGGTGGAACCAAGAATGGTGCTCTTATCGGCGAAGCATTAGTCATTTGCCGCGATTCTCTTAAAGATGATTTTCGTTTTCATATGAAGCAAAAAGGGGCGCTTCTTGCAAAAGGAAGATTACTCGGTATACAGTTTCTCGAACTTTTCAAGGATAATCTGTTCTTTGATCTGGCCAAAAATGCGAATAGAATGGCCGGGATGATAAGAGATGAATTGCTCAAGGAAAATATTAAGTTTCTGACCCATTCTCCTTCAAATCAGATCTTTCCGATCTTACCGAATTCAGTAATTTCAGAACTCCAAGAAAACTATTCTTTTCATATTTGGGAAAAGGTAGATTCCAATTACTCTGCGATTCGAATTGTAACCTCTTGGGCGACAAAAGAGGATGTAGTAATCGCATTTATTACGGACCTTAAAAAGGTCCTATCAAACCTAGTTACAAAATGAGAAAAGCTCGGCTAATGCTGAGTTTTTCTCATTTTTACTTTTCGATCAATTCTTCCTCCTGGTAAAATCTGCCTGATAAGAGTTCAGTCAATTATGTATGGTGATAAAGTCTATTTGTCTTCTCTTAATAAATAATCATTTCCATCTTGATCCTTAAAGGAGAACATATTTCCAAATGGCAATCTTAACATTTCTGCTACTTCGACGCCATTTTGTTTCATTTTCTCATACGCTGCTTCGATATCAGTTGTGCTGAACAAAATGGATGGATGGGCAACTTTAGATGGTTGATGTTGTTCCATGGCTGATTTTGAATAAAGGACTAAAGTAGTAAATTCGTCCTTACTTGGTCCAACTTCAATCCAATACGCGTCCGGTCCCATTGGTTGTTCAAATTTTAAAACAAAGCCGATCTTATTTAACCAAAAGTCCTTTGCCTGTTCTTGATCTTGTACATAAACAGTAATCTTGCCAATTTTATTAATCATCCTTGGATTTCTCCTTTATTCATTGATATAAATTAAGTTTATCAATCCCCAAAAACAAATGCAATTTCATATAGAATTAGAATCTTTATTAGATATAAAGTAATAGTAAAGAAGAACTTGTTTTGTTAAAATAAGGAAGGTGCATAGGACATTTGACAGTTAAATATCAATTCAATATAATTCGTTCATAATGAAAAATGATAGGGGCTTACTAATGAAAATACTTTTTAATGATTACATTAGTATTTTGATTCATCAAACTGACCTAACGCTAACCAGTTATATTAAAGCTAAGTTAGCACACTTGAATATTGCGCCGGAACAAAATTTAATTTTGCTGCTCCTTTGGGAACGGGACGGGTTGACACAAAATGAAATTGCTAAAAAGCTTGATAAAGATAAAACAAATATTGCGCGGATGTTATGTAATCTTGAAAAAAAAGGGTTTATCAGAAGGAAAATGAATGAGTTTGATAATCGTTCTTTTAATGTATTTCTCACAGAGGACGGCAAAAAGTTATCTGAACAAATGATTCCTATAGCTGAAGAATTCAATAATATCGTGTGTTCCGGAATTACGAGGGAAGAACTGCAAACAGTTAAACGAGTATTATTCCAAATGCGCCAAAATGTCGAAGGTATCGAGGGAAAATAGTTGCATAGGCAACTATTTTTTGCTAGAATCGAAATGTTCAAAAGTTGCTATAGCAACTATTTGCTAAATAGCAATTAAAAATACTTCATTCTACAATAGATGAATTCTTTTAAAAAGAAAGGACTGACAGGAAATGACAAAAGTGTTGTACATTACTGCTCATCCCCATGATCATACTCAGTCATATAGTATGGCAGTAGGGAAAGCTTTTATTGATTCTTATAAAGAGGTTAATCCAACTGATGAGGTCGTTCATCTTGATTTATATGCAGAAAACATCCCTCACCTAGACGCCGATGTTTTTAGCGGCTGGGGGAAGTTGCGCTCAGGTCAAGCGTTTGAACAATTAGCAGCAGACGAAAAAGCAAAGGTAGGCCGTCTTAATGAATTAAGTGATCAATTTATTTCAGCTGAAAAATATGTATTTGTAACGCCTTTATGGAACCTTTCATTCCCGCCCGTCATGAAGGCCTATCTGGATTCTGTTGCAGTTGCAGGTAAAACTTTTAAATACACAGAGCAAGGTCCAATTGGATTATTGACAGATAAAAAGGCGTTGCATATTCAAGCCCGCGGTGGCTTTTATTCTGAGGGTCCAGCAGCCCAACTGGAAATGGGACATCGTTATTTAAATGTCATGATGCAATTCTTTGGCGTTCCTTCTCTAGATGGGCTTTTCGTAGAGGGGCATAATGCAAGGCCAGATAAAGCAGTAGAAATTAAAGAAAATGCCATTGCACGAGCAAAGGATTTAGCACACACGTTTTAAATAAACATAAGAGCATGGAAAAAATATAGAAAAACGCACAATCACTGATTTAGTCGATTTGTGCGTTTGTTTCTTTATACAAGTTCTTGTGCTTTTATGTCTGAATGGTTGTTACTAAAAACTAAGAAATTTTATAGTAATCTTTATACCACTCGACAAACTTTCTGATTCCTTCCTCAACAGAAGTAATAGGTTTATAGTTAATATCATTCACTAAATCTTCTATATCCGCATATGTTTCTAGGACATCCCCCGGCTGCATTGGCAATAGGTTCATAACCGCTTTCTTTCCGAGCTGTTCTTCGAGTACTTTAATGAAGTCAGTAAGTTGAACAGGTTGATTGTTGCCAATGTTGTAGATTTTATTATAAGATTCAGTTTTGGCAGGAGGACCTTTTTTGATTAGACGATAGATGGATTCAATAATATCCTCAATATAGGTAAAGTCTCTTTTCATATTTCCATAGTTATAAACCTCAATTGGCTCCTGTTTAATGATGGCATTCGAAAATGAATAGTACGCCATATCTGGTCTTCCCCAAGGGCCGTAAACAGTAAAAAAGCGCAGTCCTGTTGAAGGAAGATGATATAAATGGCTATAGGAATAAGCCAATAATTCATTAGCTTTTTTGGTAGCCCCATATAAACTAACTGGGTTATCAACACGATCTTTAACGGAGAACGGCATCTTTTTATTATTTCCGTAAACGGAACTCGATGATGCATATATCAAGTGTTTGATTTGATGTTTGACACAGCAATCTAAAATATTGGCAAATCCAACCAGGTTGGATTGGATATACACCTGGGGATTTTTTAAACTGTATCTTACACCTGCTTGGGCTGCTAGATTAACCACAATTTCAATATCATACTGGTCAAATAGACTTTCCAGTAGTTCAAGGTTTTCAATAGAACCTTTAATGAAATTAAAATTTGGATACTTTAATAAAATACTTAATCTGTCATCTTTTAATTTTGTATCATAATAATTATTGATATTATCAATACCAAGCACATGGAAGCCTTCATCCAACAAACGTTTAGAAAGATGGAAACCGATGAAACCTGCACAACCCGTGACAAATATGCCGCCAGCAAATTTTTGCACGTTTAATTCCTCCTTTCCTGAATTAATCCTATGATGCGGGGGATAAACTGAAGAATACTAGGTTTCACCTTCCTCGTTTAAATTTGAAGTATAGGTGATTTGCGAAAAGCTTCCTAAGATAAATTGTAAATTTTCGAACTCATCATTGATTCCTTTTAGTGTAGTGTGTATTCCAAAAATGGAGTTTGAAAGAGGGGGACTTACATCCATAATTTTGCTGTTTTTAAGAAGAATACTATTTTCAACGACACAATTTATGAGAGTGGAATCATCCTGGATTGACGTAAAAGGTCCTATTTTTGTGTTTTTTATAATGCAGTTATTTCCAATCAAAACAGGGCCTTTTAAAGTACAATTTTCAAGTATAGTGTTAAATCCAACCTGAACCTTGTCCCCCAGTTGTTTCGAAAGCACCCATTCGTTGGCAGCCAACCATCTTTCAATTGTACCTACATCTGAAAAATGTTCATTTGTAAGAGAATAGGAAATTGGATAACCTTGATCGATCATCCACTGTATGGCATCAGTTATTTCATATTCTCCTCTTTTTGATGGTGGTATATGGCGGATAGCTTCAAAAATAGACCCATCAAATGCATACATCCCAATTACAGCAAGATTACTTTTAGGATGTTTGGGTTTTTCTTCCAAACTAATAACTTTGTGATTTTTGATTTCAGCAATCCCAAAATCACTGCCATTCTTTACTTCTGTTACAAGGACAGCCCCTTTATTACCCGTAAATGCTTGAATGAGAGTTTCGATGGGCTCGATGATGATATTATCTCCAAGCATCAATATAAAAGTATCATTATGAATAAATGTTTCCGCCTGGCTGAGTGCATGGGCAATTCCCAATGGCTCTGTTTGATAAATATATTCAAACTTGAACTCTTTTGGGAATGTGGAAAGATAGTTGATAATTTCTTTTTGACCATGGTTCAATACGATACCAATTTCACATATTCCTGCTTTTTTCATCTTCATTATGCAATGATAGAGTAGGGGCTGATTGGCAACTGGCATAAGAGTTTTTGGTAAACTTGAGGAAAAGGGCTGCATGCGAGTTCCTTTACCAGCACAAAGTATGACTCCTTTCATGAATATTTCTCCTTTCAACATTAAAATTCTGGCATACCAATTCCTTCATAATGGTAGCCTAATTGCTTCATGACAGAAGCATCAAGTGCATTTCTGCCATCAAATACAAAGGGGGCAGAAACAGTATTAAGGGCCGCTTTCCAATCCATATCGATAATTTCTTCCCATTCCGTTATAAGAAGGACAGCATCAGCTTTTTTTAGTGCATCTAGAGGATTGGATGTGTATGTTATAGAAGGATATATTTTTTTGACATGTTCAGTACCTTTTGGGTCGTATGCAGTAATATAGGCATTATTTTGCAGGAGATAATCTATTATTTTTAAGGAGGGAGCTTCTCTAATATCGTCTGTCCGGGGTTTGAATGTTAAGCCTAATATAGCTATACGTTTTCCTGATAGTGTACCTAAAGTTTTCTTTACTTTTTCCAAAAACCATTCTGGTTGAGTTTGGTTTACTTGTAAGACTGCTTGAAGGATATTCAAGGGGATACCATTTTCGGATGCCAATGCCAGTAAAGCGCTGATATCCTTCGGAAAGCATGACCCACCATAGCCTATTCCCGCTTGTAGAAACTGAGCACCAATCCTGCTATCCATCCCCATTCCTTTTGCCACTTCGGTTACATTTGCTCCAATTTTTTCACAAAATCTTGCTAGTTCATTTATAAATGAAATTTTCGCAGCTAAAAATGCGTTTGAAGCGTATTTGATCATTTCTGCATCTATAGGAGATGTAAAGAGTATTTTTGATTTTGCATGTCCATATAATTCTTTCATCATTTTTTGGGCTTTCTGTGTTTCACAGCCAATAACTATTCGATCAGGATGCAAGGCATCATATAATGCTTTTCCTTCTCTAAGAAATTCGGGGTTTGAAATCAAGTCGAAAGGAATCTTCAAATTTCGTTTTGTTAGTTCATTGATGATTAATTTTTTTATTTTTGCATTAGTTCCTACAGGGACCGTACTCTTCAAAACAATCACTCTATATTCGTTCATTAAATTTCCAATATTTCTCGCCACTTCTTCCACAAAGGACAAATCAGCTTGTCCGCCCATTAGGGAGGGAGTACCCACCGTAATGAAAAGGATGGAACATTTATCTATACATTCGTCCAATTGAGTGGTAAAAGAAAGTTTTCCGTTTCCTGCTAGTTTTTTTACCAACCCGTCTATTTCTTCTTCATAAAAGGGGAGGCTCGCCTGTTTCAGTTTTCCGATTTTTTCTTTATCATGGTCAATGGCAAACACGGTATGTCCTCTTAATGCAAAAGACACACTTGTTGTGGCTCCCACATAGCCCGCCCCTATTACAGCTATGTTCAAATGATTGACCTCCTTACCGTATTTTCTAAGTAAATCCTAATAATTATTGTAGTTTATGAGAAAAAATAAGTATTTGGAACAGTTAAAAACCTATACAAAAGAGATTTTTACACCTAATTGTACGAGCTTTTTTTACATACATCCGCTTATACCCCAAACCTTACTTGTACTATTTCATATCATAAATTAAGTCTATTTGAGGTTTCTGTAACGATCATCCCGTGTTAGTCTCTAAACAATCTAATGTTAAAAAGTTGCCTACCATAGGCGGACTTCAAAGGAGGGGTATTTTGAAGGAGATAGTAATTCTTCCGTGGGAAGAAAGGGAAGATATAGATAAAGTTTTTGTACCAGATTATATAAATACATTAGCAAAAGAGGTTATAAAAAATTATAGTTTTCAAGTTAATAGTATGGAAGTAGTAGCAACTAAGCCTGAACAAGGCGGGGCTATTTGGAAACTTGCCACCAGTAAGGGGCCGAAAAGTTTAAAACTATTACACCGTAGGCCGACCAGAAGCTTATTCAGCCTTGGTGCTCAAAGATATTTGGTTGATGTTAAAGGTGCAAGAGTGCCAGCTATTGTTAAAACAAATAAGGGACAAGATTTTATTGAGGCTGGCGGAAAAATATGGTTTGTTGCTGAATGGATTGAACCACTGGCCCCGATAGCCAAGGATTTGGAAGGAACAAAGCAGCTTTGTTACACTCTTGGCCAATTTCATGTTCAAACCAAGGGCTATGTCCCTCCAAATGGGGCAGAAATTGCTTCAAGATTGTACAAATGGCCAAAGAAGTATGAAAAAATGATGAATAAAATGGATTGGTTCAGAAATTTGGCCGATGCTTATCGGGAAATGCCCGCTAGTTCGGTTATTTTGAATGTAATAGGTAAATATCAAGAAGAAGTTAGAACAAGTCTAAATAGACTTAATCAATCTAAATATTCTGACTTAGTAAAAAAAGGAAATAAAGAATGGGGGCTCGCACATCAAGATTATGGCTGGTCCAATTCACAAATGGGACGTAATGGCATGTGGATTATTGACCTGGATGGTGTCGCCTATGACCTTCCCATTCGGGATTTGAGAAAGTTGATTACTGGTAAAATGGCAGAATTATATAAATGGGATGTAACATGGGTTCGTGAAATGATACAAGCGTATCATAGAGCCAACCCAATATCTCCTGAACTATATGAAGTTTTAATGATTGATTTATCACTGCCAAATGAATTTTACAGATTTATGAAAGACATAGTGAAGGAACCTGAATTATTCCTAAATCAAACAACAACTGAAGTAATTAATTCTCTTATCGTGACAGAACAATCCAAATGGCCTGTATTAAAAGCGATTCAAAATGATTGGAGGAAATAGGAAAAGATGAAAATATTAATGGTTTGTACAGAAAAACTTCCTGTTCCCCCAGTATTAGGAGGAGCAATCCAAACTTATATTTCCGGTATTTTACCATTTTTAAGCCAATCCCATGACATTACTGTTATGGGAATTAATGATTCATCACTGCCAGTAACGGAAACGAGAAACGGAATCCATTATGTTCGTGTACCAGGTAAAATCTTTGAAATCTATCGTGACGGGGTTGTTCGCTATATTCAAAACAATCACTTTGATCTGATCCACATTTTTAATCGCCCTCGTCTTGTCCTGCCAGTAAGGGCAGTTGCTCCTCAGTCTAAAATTACCTTAAGTATGCATAATGATATGTTCAATTTGGATAAAATTGATCCGTCTGAAGCAACTGCTGTTGTACAAGAAGTATCAAAAATTGTTACGGTGAGTAATTATGTTGGAAATGTCATCCGGCAACTTTACCCACAAGCATCACCGAAGCTCCGAACCATCTATTCAGGGGTAGATACCGAACGATTTTTGCCTGGTAGCTATTCCAAAATGAGCAAAATTAGGAGTTCGATTCGGAAACAACATGGCTTAGAAAACAAAACCGTTATATTATTTGCTGGAAGGCTTTCTGCTAACAAAGGTGTCGACAGATTAGTCAGAGCATTACCAGCACTTTCTAATAAATTTAAAAATTTAGCGTTAGTCATTGTCGGAAGTAATTGGTTTAGCCAAAATGATGTAACCGACTATGTAGCCTATGTCAGAGCTTTAGCGGCTAAACAATCCGTACCTATTGTCACAACAGGTTTTGTAAATCCAGCTGATATCCACAACTGGTTTGCAGTGGCTGATTTATTCGTCTGCACCTCACTTTGGCAAGAACCACTGGCAAGGGTTCATTACGAAGCCATGGCTGCAGGACTGCCAATCGTTACAACTGCAAGGGGAGGAAATCCGGAGGTTATTCTTCTTAATGAAAATGGACTTATAGTAGAAAATCCAGAAGATCCAGGGGATTTTGCAAACAAAATAACCGAAGTCTTATCTGACAAATCTAAGATGAAAAAAATGGGAGAAAGAGGAAGAGAGCTGGCTGAATCCAAATATCAGTGGACTAGGGTAGCAGGAGAGGTACTTGAAGTATGGGAACAGTCTGAAAATGCTGATTTGACGGAAATACCCATTAACGAAAATGATTTAACAGTAGTTGGAGTCGAGAAAGCCGAATTAGATGGGAATTCCCAAGTTAATACAGACAATAAAGATTCTCAAAAAGATAAATACCAATATAGGAAAAAATCCAAAAAAGATAAATACAAAAACAGTAAAAATTCAAGTAAAAATAGTAATAAGAAGAAAAAAAAGTAACATCGATTTTAGTAGTAAATGGGATAGGACCGTGTGTGCTTTTTTTTGCGCAGACGGTTCTTCCTATTATATTTCTGAAAAATAAAGCTGCCTTTAAATGGGCATCTTTTTTTGTATTTAAATAAATGACCACTACGGTATCTATGTAATAAAGAATCCACTAACCAGATATAATACGATCGCTATAAAGCCACCAATCGCAGAGACCTTCAACTTATAACGGGCATATTCGACAAGCGGTAAATCGAGAATGGATGCAGTCGTGATGGTCGTATCACCTAATGGTGAAGCCAATGCACCAAATGCGCCACTTGCAAATACAGCGCCGACTGTTAAGGGGATGGACGCCCCTGTAGCAGCAGCTAATGAAATTCCTAATGGCATGAACAATCCCCAGGTTCCCCAAGATGAACCAATAAAATATCCCGTAATCGAACCAAGCAAAAAGATGGTTGCAGGAGTCAAAAAATCTGGTAGGAAGGACCCTAAAGTTGAACTAATAAAGGTGGAAAAACCAAGGTCGTTGGCTGCCAGCGTTAATGACCAAATAAGAACAAGCAGACTAATGGCCTCCATCATCTGGTTGCCGCCATCATAAAAATGATATAAGGTTTCATTTAATGGCAGCCGTTTCACGATATAAAAAGTAAAGGATAAAACAAGTGTAAGGAAGACTGCTAAAAGCATAACAAAGGTGGCATCAGCCTTAGAAAAAGCTTCAAAAACTGTGTATGCACCTTTGGATGTACCATCCTTCCATAAAAGAAATAAGGAAAGTCCGAGCAACAAAAAAACAGGGATAATCAAATTCCAAGGTTGTGCTTTAACTAAGGATAATTCTCTTTTAATTCCAGCCCGGTGAAATTCATGTTCTTCCTCTTCTAACTGGATTTGTTCTTTATTTGAACCATTTGTTTTTCGTATTGGAGCCCAAAATGTTTGGATCAGGCCGATTACAAGCATAGTGATAGCAAAAAAATCAAACAAAATACTTGTTAAGAAAATCTGATAGGGTGACTGACCGGAGTGGAGTCTTCTAATACTTCCTTCTACTAACGAAACCATGAAGCCTACGAAAGCCGTCGCTACAGGTAAAAGAACGATAACGGACTCTGTCGAAATATCCATCGTCAGACCAACCTTTTGCTTAGGGATGTTGATCTTTTTGGCAAGTGATTTCACAACTGGGCCAATCATCATGATCCGAAACATAGGCATCATAAAGGTAAAAGGGAGGGTGAGCCAGATAAATCCTAACAACCCTCGTTCTGTCCTGATTTTTGTCCCCATCCATTCGGAAAAACCTTTAATCCCGCCGGAAATATTCATCATCCCTACGAGCCCGCCAAATAAATAAAGAAACCCGATAATTTTCATGTTCGTCACATTGGATAGAGTTGTGACGATATAGGTCACAGTTTGATAAGCACCTTCTATTAAATGGGGTGACACAATATAGGATCCAACAAGCAAGCCCACTACCAGGCCAGGTAAAATGTTTTTGATCCAGATGGACATGGAAATCACGATAAGGAAGGGTAGGAGTGAAAGCCAAGAATGTTCCAAAATTTCTTCCTCCTGAAATTGATGATGTTGAACTACTCTTTTATTATATTCAGAAAATCGGCAATAAACCGTAAGCTTTAAACAAGTGCATGAGCCTGCATGAACAATTGATCGCTAATAAGTGATATCCGTATTGAATGAAATAACGGTAATTGTAAAAAATAAAAAATGAATAAGACAATGAATAGGAGATATGAAAATGCCCAAAGTTGAAGTTTCTTGTGCGATCTCTAACTGTACGTTTTATGGTGAAGGAAATGTGTGTACTGCTGAAAAAATTATGGTTGAACTTGATAGCCATTCAAGATATGATACGGAAATGTCTTCCGAATTAGGTGAAAAGAATCATATAGATACAGCGGTTAATTCAGCCGAAACATGTTGTAAAACCTTCAAATCTAAACGTAGCTGATATAGGTGCAAGCTAACCAAACAATAAGTGAGTTTCACAATAAAGCTAGTCACCTTTGTGAAAAGGGACTAGCTTTATCTTTTCTATCTATTTCAAATAATTTTCAATAAACTTCCTTAATCAAAATTTAATGGAAATAAAGGATTTGTACAAAACATATTCAGGTAAATAATTCAATATTAATAGTAACAAAGTATTGGGAGAGGAGGTCATCTACATTAAAGTTGCGGAAAATACCCGAACATAATTGGACATTAGGTTATGTTCTTTTTTAATAAGTAAGTGTAAAAGGGTTATAAGATAGGTCGCCTTTTGAAGTAGGTGGGAAATGATGAATAAATTTCGATTGCGTACTAGCTTAATTTCCAAACCAGGTCAACGAGATAATTTATTTAAAGTATTATTTGAGGCTTCAAAATTAATTGAAAACTTTAGCGGTTGTAAGATCTTTGATGTAACATTTTCCATTGAAGAACCCAATTTAGTATTCATTTATGAAGAATGGACTGATGAAAGCACGTATCGTTCTTCTCTTTGTATTGGAATTACTAAAGAGCTTATTCTACGAGCTAAACCAATGATTTCCGGTATGGTCAGAACAAGAGCACTTACAGTCCACTAATCAAATATGAAAAGTAAAATAGGAGCAAAGTTTGCTCCTATTTTTTATCACTTTAAATTTTCGGAAGGATTCATCTGATCGTCAATTAAACTTATCAAATCTGTGAGGTAGGGAGGAGTAAAGATGGCTCAACAAGAAATTCAAACTACGAATCAAATTACAGGCTCCAAAAAGTGGTGGGCCCTTGCAACAGTCCTTTTGACGATGTTTTTCTCATCGATGGACCAGACAGTTGTATCAACCGCCATGCCCACCATAATTGGGGATTTACATGGTTTAAATTTGTATGCGTGGGTATTCACGGCCTATATGATGGCTTCTTCTGTGACCATTCCTATTTATGGTAAGCTGTCAGATGTATTTGGAAGAAAACCGTTCTATTTATTTGGACTCATCATGTTCGGAGTTGGTTCTGCGGTATCGGGGCAGGCACATACGATGACAGAACTAATTTGGGCGCGCGCCTTTCAGGGGATTGGTGCCGGTGCCATGATGAGTATGCCCCGTGCCACAGTCGGTGACATTTTTACACCACAAGAACGAGGAAAATGGCTGGGTGTTGTAATGGCTGTATTTGGGTTGTCCAGCATTATCGGTCCCGCCCTTGGTGGATGGATTACGGATACGTTATCATGGAGATGGGTGTTTTATATTAATTTGCCGTTTGCCGTTCTTGCTATATTCGGTGTAATGGGAACTCTGCCTAAAGTACGGGCAGAACATCAGGTTAAGATTGACTGGGTCGGTTCCTTAGTTTTGGTTATTGGCTTAATTCCAATTTTACTTGGGTTTACATGGGCAGGTACGAAATATGACTGGGGCTCTCCAATCGAGTTAACTCTTTTTATTGGTGGCGCGATTGTTCTTGCAGCTTTTATTTTATGGGAGCGGAAAGCAATAGACCCATTACTCGCACCATCCTTGTTCAAAAATCGTATTTTTAGCACCTCATTAATTTTAGGTGTCTTGGTTGGGATGACAATGTTTGGCAGCCTCATGTTTCTGCCTATTTTTGTCCAAGGGGTGATTGGGCTTAATGCACAAAGCAGCGGCTGGGTCATGTCGCCTATGATGCTAGGTTTTATTACCGGAAGCATAGTCTCCGGTCAAGTCATGTCAAAAACAGGCCGTTACAAATACATTGCATGGCTAAGCGGTGCTGTTATTGTAACTGGCTCGATTTTATTGAATCGAATGAATATTCATACAACGTGGTCAACGGTAGCTTTCAACATGGTTGTTCTTGGAATTGGCATTGGCTCGTTGATGCCACTTATGAATATGGTTGTTCAAAATGCGTTTCCTTACAAAATGATGGGTACTGTAAATTCTACACAGCAATTTGTGAGTTCACTGGGCGGGGTTATTGCTTCACCTATTTTTGGTTCCATCCTAAGCAAAGGATTTACCCATAAGTTTAATGAGACATTGCCAGATTCTCTGCAACAGTTTAAAAGCAGGCTGACTGGACTGAATCCCCAAGCGCTGCTGACTTCGCAAGCACAAAACTCGATTGCAGTAGAGTTCAATAAATTCGGTGCTGCAGGGCATCAAATGTATCTTCAATTCATGAAGGCAATAAAGGTTTCATTGACTTATGGTATTCAACAATTGTTCGTGGTCGGTTTAGTTTTTGCCATTCTTTGCTTCATCGGTACCTTTTTCTTGCCGGAGGTCAAACTTAAAGGCAAAGAATATTTTCAATCCGGAAGTGCGGTGGGTAACGGACAAAATAATGACGTAAAGGTCGACGAATGAAAAACGAATCTCAAATTCTGCACAAGAATTACTATGAAAAGGTAGGGATAACTCTACCTTTTTAATTTTTTTGCCAAGGTGTTCTGCCAAAAGAAATTCCGGGTAATAATCACCTGGAATTTTATGATTAATGTTTACAGGCTCCTTAGGATATAACAACATTTAGTTGACTAAATCAACTAAATGTTATATTCTTTTTTTAACGTTAAACATTCTGAATATTAAGGAGAATAAAGATGGATAAAAATCAATATGTAGAAAACATTCGGAAATTCAATCGGTATTATGCAAATGTTTTAGGTAGAATTGATCAAGAAATCTATAATAAACCTTTTCCTTTAACAGAAACACGTGTTATAGCTGAAATCAATTTTAGAAATGGTTGTACTGCAACGGAAGTGAGAGAAAATCTTGGAATAGACCGTGGCCAATTGAGCAGAATCGTTCAAAAATTTGAGGAAGAAAAAATTATTGTTAAAGAGCAAGCAGCAGACGATAAACGCCAATACATACTTTATCTCACTGACTATGGGAAAGTAATTTTTAATGACTTAGTTGATATTGCAAATCGTGAAGTTGGAAAAATGATTCAAGAAATATCTAATCGTGATTTGACTAAGCTGATTAGTTCCATGGAATCTATAGAATCCATATTCTCAAAAGAATATCCTTCTCAATCAAAGGTATCCATTCGAACTTTTCAACCTGGAGATGTTGGTTTCGTTGCACACCTTCATGGAACGTTGTACGAAAATTCTTATAAGTTTGGCCGAATGTTTGAATATTACGTAATGAAGGGCCTAACTGAATTTATGATCAATACAGAAGGAGGGGAACTGTGGATTGCTGAAGTAGACGGGAAAATGGCAGGTTCGATTGCAATAACTAAATCCAATGAAAACGTAGCCCAATTAAGATGGTTTATTTTGGATGAAAATTATCATGGATTGGGTATTGGAAAGAAGCTTATGGAGACAGCCATCGATTTCTGCAAAAAACAAGGTTACAAACACGTTTTCCTATGGACGGTGAGTATTTTAGAAACTGCACGTCACCTTTATCAAAAATATCATTTTAGATTAACAGAAGAAAAACAAAATTATGAGTGGACTGGATCGAAATTAATAGAAGAACGATGGGTATTAGAACTAACTGACGAAAAGTAAACTCAATTTTTGGGTTGCTTCAGTGATTGGATTTTAATTGTCTTAATACGACTATTTAACTTGGATCATTCATTACCATAATGTTAATTCTATCCCGTTTTCTATATAGATGATGTTTTGTAATCCTGTTAGGTTTACCAGATATTCAAATACATTTTTTGCTGTGCGTCTAATCATCCCGCCTAGACCTAAATTGTCAAATACGCGTGCATAGCAACGGATTATCAATGTATCATTTTCTCTTAACACATGATAATAGACGGTTTCTTTCTGTATTTTCGAAAAACAGTGGATAAATAGATATTCATTTGTTTTTTCGAATCCTTTTAGTAAAAGTTCTTTTTGAACTATTCGTTTTATTTCCTCCATCTGTTTCTCTGTTAAATTTATAATCATACCAGCTTCACCATCTTTTTATATGATCTGCATTCCATCTATTTCCATTATACGATGGTGCGAGCTCGCCTGTCACAAAGCGATGGTTTTACTTCTTCAAACCAGCTGCATAGAAGGGACCATTAAATGTTATGGTTGATAGGATTTGAGCCATTTCTTGTGGAGATTCTTTCCTGCCACTATTCAACCATTGTTGAATTACCCCTATATGCGCAGACGCAACGTAAGATGCTAAATATTGTCCTGGAACAAGTAAATTTTCCTCCTTAATAAGTGCGTTTGGATCATTTCCAAACAGTGTTTTCCACATAAAATCTTTCAGTCTTGTTTGAAAGGATAAATCTCCTTTTGGACCTAAAACAGCTCTCATAAAACCACCTTTTTTACTTAGATATTCAAATAATGAAACTGCAAGGTAAAATGGTGTTTCAGTCGGTGAGCTGATTTCAAGTGCCGCAATAACAGTAGGGAAGTTCTGTTTTGCAATTCTGGACATTTCAAACATAATCTCTTCTTCGCATTTGGTCATTAAATCAAATTTGTCATGATAGTGCGCATAAAATGTACCCCTATTAATTTTCGCTCTAGTTGTTATGTCTTTAACCGTAATGGCTTCGAAACCTTTTTCATCGATTAATTCAACTAATGCATCTCGGATTGATTCTTTTGTCCGAATAATCCGCAAGTCCGTATTATGATCTCGCAAGTTATTTCCTCCTAAATTATATCCAACACAATTATAAAAGGTGTTCCATAAACGACACAATTGCCATTTTTGATTATTGAACAGTATAAGGTTCAATTATAAAATTTGATATATAATAAACAACACGTTGTTTGTTATTATAACAAATACAGGGAGGATAATTAACTATGTTCAAAAACAAATTATTATTAAGTTCACCCATTATCGCATTCGCAGTTATTTTTATTTTTTCACTAACCCTTTTTCCATCGGTTCAACCTCAACCTAAAAATTTACCCATTGCAATTGTTAACGAAGATCAAGGAGTACAAATTCCTAATCAACCAAAAATGAATATGGGTCAGACCATCGTTGAAATGATACAAAAAAATTCAAAAACAAGTATAGATAAAGGCCCTGCTGTTAAATGGCTTGAAGTAAAAACTGCAGAGGAAGTACAAAAAGGAATGGATAATCAAGAATATTATGCAGCATTGGTCATTCCGAAAGATTTTAGTTCCAAGCAAGCATCATTTAGGACACCAGCGCCTTCTTCACCTGAAGTTCAAATATATATCAATCAAGGAATGAATACAGCAGCTTCAACGATGGCTGGACAGGTCTTGAATGGAGTAGTTGACAATATGAACAATCAAATTCGTACCCAACTACTTGATGGTTTTGAAAAACAAGGTGCAACTTTAACAGCAAAACAAGCTGCAAGCTTAGCGATTCCTATATCAAAAAAAGTCACAAATGTTAATGAAATTGGTATTAATAGTGCAAACGGAAATTCTCCTGTTTCCTTATTTCAGCCATTATGGATAGGAAGTTTGGCAAGTGCTGCTATTATCTTTTTGGCTGTGAGTAAATTATCAATTACAAATCGGAAAGAGTACCTTATCACAAAGATAGGACAAATTTTAATAGGTGCAATTGTTTCCCTTGTCGTTGGATTTGGTTTAACTTGGCTGGCAGGTGATATGGTAGGACTTCATATTCCACAGTTTACGGACACAGCTTTTTTCCTATCGATTACTTCCTTTAGCTTTTTCCTAATGATTTCAGCTGTACTTTCGTGGTTGGGAATCAGAAGTATGGGTCTTTTTGCCCTATTGTTATTCTTCGGGGCACCTTTACTTTCAATGGCTCCAGAAATGATGTCTCCATTTTATCGAGATTGGATTTACTCATGGTTACCAATGCGATTTATGATACAAGGCTTGCGTGAATTGTTCTTCTTCGGAAAAGGATTAGCCTGGAGTTCATCTGTTTCAACTCTTGTATGGATTGGAGTAGTAAGTATGGTAACCATACTAGCTTCTGCTATTAAAGTTAATTCAATAATAAACAAAACACAAAACCAAAAATTAGAGGGTTAACAATAAATAAGCCGTTTCCTTATGGGAAATGGCTTGTTTTATCAAAAGTTTGTGAATAAACGTACAAGTTTTTGATAGCGATCATTCGTATACGAATTACTTGTATACAAATGATTTAGAAAATGTTATATTTCAATTAATCGGAAAATTTAAAATAATGGTGGGGTATTCATGGAAAGGTACGATATCTGTGTTCATTTTCTTCTAGGGAAAGCTTTGCAAAGAGTGAATCAAGTGAGTAAATCCAAACTTTCCCCGTTTGGTGTGACACCAGTTCAATATGCGCTGCTGCGTCTTCTGTGGAAAGAGGATGGACAATTTGGTTATGAATTAGCTGAACAACTTCTTCTAGACAGTGCAACCATGACAGGTATAATCGACCGGTTGGAACAAAACGGATTTATTGAACGACGAGTTGATACCAATGATCGACGTAACAAAGTAGTTTTTTTGACTGAGAAGGGGAGGTCTTTGGAGATTCCATTATGTGAGAAAATGGATGAAATGAATAATGAGGTGATGTCTGATTTGGAAGTCGAGGAGATTCAGCAATTTAAGAAAATTCTTTTTGATATTGGTATTAGTAGCAAGAATAAAAGTCTCTAATTCGAATAATAGTTTAAGCGTAAAGGATGGTTACCAATTTGAACGATAGAATTATTATACCTTTATGGGCCATTGGCTCTTTTTTGGTACTAATGAACACGACGATGTTCAACGTTGCCCTCCCAACCATCTTACACGACCTTAACATATCTGCTGGGGAAGGCTCCTGGATTGTATCTGGATATTCGATTATATTTGCCTTGTCAACTATAACTTTCAGCCGATTATCTGATTATGTGTCAACCCGGAAATTGCTGTCCATTGGTTTAATCTTATTTGGCATATCATCCATAATAGGTTTTTTTACACATAGTTTCGGTATTCTATTAGTTGCTCGATTGATCCAGGCAAGTGGGGCGGGGGCCGTGCCGGGACTAGGTATTGTGTTGGCGAGTCGTTACGTGCCCTTCGAGCGCCGTGGCCGAGCCATTACTATTATTGCATCAGGATCATCCTTGGCTTTTGCCTTGGGTCCCGTGATTGGTGGTGTTATCACACAATTCATGGGATGGAATGGGTTATTTCTAATCACTTGTCTAGTCATCCCTTTGGTACCAGTGCTATGGAAGCTGTTGCCCCAAGAATCCCCTTCGGAATTCAGCTTTGACATCCCTGGTGCCTTCCTTACTGGAATTGCAGTGGTATCGCTATTAATTTGCGTAATGCAATTGTCACTATGGTTTCTACTCCTCAGTTTTGGCGCACTCGCAGTAAACATTTGGCACTTGCGCAGGGCAAAAAATCCCTTCATACTGCCTGTCTTGTTTCACAATCATGGTTACCGCAAACTGCTGATTATTAATTTTTGTGCTTTTATCCTAAATATGTCGATGCTGTTTTTGATGCCTTTACTTCTGTCAAATTGGTTTCATATGCCTGCAGGCACCGTGGGACTGATGATATGTCCTGGATCCCTATTATCTGCACTCTTGATAAGGGTGGTTGGACGTTGGATTGACCGATATGGAAACTACCGCTTTCTCTTAATTGGGCATTTTTTCTTGGCTGCAAGCCTGATTATGATGGCAACTATGGTAAATGTCTCGTCATACTTCGTTATGATCGGGTATATCATTTTCGCTCCGGCTCTCTCCACGATTTTATCTGCTCTTTCGAATGAAGTTTCTAGAACTCTGACAAAAGAACAGATTGGTTCTGGAATGGGTCTAAGTCAACTTTGTCAATTCTTCGGTGGCTCATTTGCCGTTGCCGTTTGTGGAATACTCATTAGTTGGCAAACTAATATACCATTCATAGCCGCATTTCAGCGGATCTATTTGTTGCTGATTTTGGTTGTATTGTGTTCGTTCATGATCCTTATCTGGTACTCCAGAGCCAATGTATCCTATCGTAAATGGCAATCCGTATCTAAAGGCTGAAAAAAGATGCTAGTTTGATACTATTTAATCATAATTTTATTTGGAAGGTGAAGAAAATGAATCATTTAGAAGGTTTAAAGAAAATGATGACAGGTGAAATACCTGGTCCACCAGTGGCACAAATACTTGGTTTTAATGTGACAGATGTAGAAGAAGGTAGAGTTGTAATCGAGTTGGAAGCTTCTGATAGGCTGCATAATCCGATGGGTACCCTTCACGGCGGGATCCTATGTGATATAGCTGATGCTGCGATGGGCTATGCTTTTGTTAGTACACTTGATGAGGACGAACTTTTTACCACGGTCGAGATTAAATTGAATTTCCTTAAACCTATTTTTCAATCGAAACTTCGAGCAGTGGGTCAACTCATTAAAAAAGGCTCCAAAGTTGGATTGCTAGAATGTCATATATATGATGAAAAAGAAAGTCTTGTTGCTCATTCAACCAGCACGTGTATGATTTTAAAAGGAAATCCAAACGGGAAAAGAGAAAAGATAAAATAAGGTAAACTTATCATTTTCAAGATGACAACAACTGTGAGGGGGGCTTTAAAAATTAAGCATTCTTCTTTTATTAACAATGACATCAATGAAGGCATTTTTTCATACTATATTTCTGGGGTGATAAAATGCCAAGAGTAAATTACCGAAGTTCAGATGTTGACTTAATGGCAAGGATGATGAGAGCAGAAGCCGAAGGTGAAGGAAAACAAGGAATGTTATATGTTGGAAATGTAATTGTGAATCGGCTTGTCGCGAATTGTTTAGATTTTAAAGGCTTAAGAACTGTTAACCAAGTTATTTATCAAGTACAAGGTGGAAATTATTCCTTTGAAGCAGTTCAAAAAGGGAATGTATTTTATCAAAGATCAAGAACTTCTGAAAGAAGATTGGCCCAACAGAATTTGGATTATTGGAGAGACCACCCAGCGAAATTTGCACTATGGTATTTTAATCCACATGCTCCATGTCCTCCAACATGGTATGATCAACCTAAATCTGGACAATTTAAAGAACATTGTTTTTATGAACCAAAGCCAGCAACTTGTGATAGTGTTTACAGCGGTTAAGCTTACTCCTTGAGTAAGCTCTTTTACATAGTTAGAATCGTCATTTTTAAATTGACAGGATTAGTCGTAATTAATTTGTATACTAATTTTATCAACTTAAACAAAGTAAGGGAGATTCGTGTGAAAAAACAGCGTAACATTATTCTGTATATTGGTACTTCGATTGATGGTTATATTGCAAATGAGGATGGTACATTAGAATGGTTAGAATCAACAGAAGTAGAAGGTGATTCTGGCTACCATTCACTCCTTGAAAGAATTGACACGGTTGTTATGGGAAAAGCAACTTACGATGTTATTCGTGGATTTGATATAGAATATCCGTATTGTGATTATAAAAATTATGTATTTACTAAATCTGTTAGTGGATCAGATGAATATGCAGCATTTATTGATGAAGATGTCAAAACTTTCATTAAAAATTTAAAACAAAAGCCTGGTAAAGATATATGGTTAATTGGTGGAGGAAATTTAGCTCGAGAATTTTTTAAAGAAAATTTAATTGATGAATTCCAACTAGCCATTGCGCCTATTATTTTAGGGAAAGGAGTCTCCCTATATACCGGAGATGACATTACTCGAAATTACACATTAACCAAAGTAGAAAAATTAGGTCAACTTGCTATGCTTCATTATATAAAAAAATAAATCTCAGCATCTTACCCTTTTATTTGTAATGACAAAGATTCAATATTTGCCTGTATAATTAAAACTAAAATAGTTTTTTAGGATGCTGATAACTTGAAAACAAATGCTAGGTATCAAAATTGGATTCGAATGAAAAAACTACTCATTTTTTTACTTGTCTCACTTTTATTCATCTTGTTAACATTCTTTCCTATGCATTTTTATTTGCGAATTTTAACAATTATTTTGGCGTTACCATTCGTTTATATTGCATGGATTATTTCTTATTCCTATTACCAATTCGCAGCCTTTGGGGGGAATTATCAGTCAAAGATACATGACTTAATTGTTGCCAAGGTGAATGGGGAAGAGGAAGGAAAAATACTGGATATAGGCACAGGCAGCGGTTCACTGATTATTAAACTTGCAAAAGCTTTTCCCGAGTCCTTATTAACTGGCATTGATTATTGGGGCAAAGATTGGGAATATTCGAAAGCACAAAGCCAACGAAACGCTGAAATTGAAGGGGTTTCTGATCAAATCAATTTTCTGAAAGCAAGTGCAGCAAACCTGCCTTTTATAAATGACGAATTCGATACCATTGTAAGTTGTCTAACATTTCATGAAGTTAAAGAGGAAAAAAATAAATCAGAAGTAATGAAAGAAGCATTAAGAGTGTTAAAACCTGGTGGTAAATTTGTCTTTTTAGATTTGTTTAGGGATGAAAAAATATTTGGGAAGGAGAAAGATCTCTTAATTACCTTAAAGAAACATGGCGTATCTGAATTAAAAAGCTATAAACTCGCTAAAGTAATTAAACTGCCAAAGCTTTTATTGAACAAGAAAGTATTGGGGAATGCCATGCTTTTAATTGGAAGAAAATAGACTTTAAACGGAGCATTTCTTTGAAGGAGGAATGCTTTTTATTTTCGTCTAAGTAACTTTCGGAGAAGGGAGGGTTGCAGATTATTGTACTCTTCCTAATTTAATTATAGCATACAAAAAATGGTCAATATAGACTTTTTATTCTCATTTACAACTGCTAAAATGCAATAGAACTTTAATGAAATTGGTTGGAGGGATAGAATGAGTTCTTTGGTTCTCGGTTTTCAGGAAGTGGAAAAAACACAGCTTTTGCTCGTTGGCGGAAAAGGGTTAAATTTAGGGGAATTATCAAAAATCCAAGGAATACAAGTACCAGAAGGATTTTGTGTTACAACAGTGGGATTTGAAAAAGCCATCGAACAAAACGAAACGTTTCAAGCTTTGTTGGATCAACTAGCAATGCTAAAAGTAGAGGATCGAGTTCAAATTGGTGAGATCAGCAGGAAGATTCGACAAATCCTTATAGAAGTAGAAATTCCTTCCGATGTTGTGATGACAGTTGCTCACTATCTCTCCCAGTTTGGCGATGAATATGCTTATGCCGTGCGTTCTAGTGCAACGGCTGAAGATTTACCACATGCCTCTTTTGCTGGTCAACAAGATACCTACCTAAATATCATTGGAAAAGAAGCCATCCTGCAGCATATCAGCAAATGCTGGGCTTCCCTCTTTACGGATCGCGCGGTAATCTACCGTATGCAAAATGGATTTGACCACCGTCATGTTTATATATCCGTTATCGTTCAAAGGATGGTTTTCCCACAGGCAGCAGGGATTTTATTTACCGCTGATCCGATGACTTCTAACCGAAAACTGCTCTCCATCGATGCCAGTTTTGGCCTTGGAGAAGCACTAGTCTCAGGCTTGGTCTCTGCCGATTGTTATAAAGTACAGGAAGATAAAATCGTCGATAAGATGATAGCAACCAAGAAATTGGCTATCTATGGACTAAAAGAAGGCGGAACAGAGACTGTTCAGATCGATCCGGATCAGCAAAAGACACAAACACTTACAGACCCACAAATTTTACAACTCGCACGAATCGGAAGACAAATTGAAACTTATTTTGGTTGCCCGCAAGATATCGAATGGTGTTTGGTTGATGGTACATTTTATATTGTCCAAAGTCGTCCAATCACTACGCTTTTCCCCATCCCTGAAGCGAATGATCAAGAAAATCACGTCTATATATCTGTTGGTCATCAACAAATGATGACCGACCCCATGAAATCATTGGGATTGTCTTTTTTCCTGTTAACGACTCCGGCACCCATGCGAAAAGCTGGTGGAAGGTTGTTTGTTGATGTCACACATCAACTGGCTTCACCTGTCCGTAGAAACAATTTATTAAATGCTATGGGACAACACGATCCGCTCATGAAAGACGCACTCATGAGCATAATAGTGCGAGGAGATTTTATAAAATCGTTACCAAATGAGGAAATAACACAGAGTCCCAGCAGAAACAATACAGATATGCTGGCAAATATCGAAAACGATCCGACAATCGTTGCTGATTTGATTAAAAGTACTCAAACATCGATAGAAGAGTTAAAACAAAACATCCAAACGAAATCAGGCTTGGATCTATTTAATTTTATTCTAGAAGATATCCAGCAATTAAAGAAGATTTTATTTAACCCACAGAGTACGCGTGTATTTATGGCAGCTATGAATGCTTCATCTTGGATTAATGAAAAAATAAATACGTGGTTAGGTGAAAAAAACGTAGCAGACACACTTTCTCAATCTGTACCAAACAATATCACTTCAGAAATGGGTCTGGCGTTATTGGATGTCGCAGATGTGATTCGTCCTTATCCGGAGGTAATTGATTATTTACAACGTGTAAAAGATGATAACTTTTTGGATGAACTGGTTAGGTATGAAGGTGGGCAAGAAATCCTAGACGCTATTTATGCGTATCTCAACAAGTATGGAATGAGATGTAGTGGAGAAATCGACATTACTAAAACTCGTTGGAGTGAAAAACCAATAACACTTGTTCCCATGATTCTGGGTAACATCAAAAACTTTGAGCCTAATGCCAGCAATCGGAAATTTGAGCAAGGATTACAGGAAGCTTTGAAAAAGGAACGAGAGGTTTTAGAGCGATTGAAGCAATTACCAGATGGTGAACAAAAAGCCAAAGAAACAAAACGCATGATCGACCTAATCAGGAATTTCATCGGTTACCGAGAATATCCAAAATACGGAATGATTAGTCGCTACTTCGTTTATAAGCAGGCTTTACTGAAAGAAGCCGAACAACTCGTACAAGCGGGCTTTATTCATGAAAAAGAAGATATATACTATCTCACTTTTGAAGAACTTCACGAGGTCGTACGCACAAATAAACTCGATTACCAGATTATAAGCAAACGAAAAGACGAGTACAAATTATATGAAAAACTAACTCCGCCACGCGTTATCACGTCTGATGGTGAAAGCATTGCGGGTAAGTACAAACGAGAAGATCTCCCTGCGGACGCGATTTTAGGTTTGCCTGTTTCTTCCGGAGTGATAGAAGGAAGGGCACGTGTCATCTTAAACATCGAAGATGCTGATTTAGAAGATGGTGATATATTAGTCACTTCCTTTACTGATCCTGGTTGGACACCATTGTTTATATCCATAAAAGGGCTAGTCACCGAAGTTGGTGGGCTGATGACACATGGAGCAGTGATCGCCCGTGAATATGGTTTACCAGCAGTTGTTGGGGTAGAAAATGCAACCAAACTGATAAAAGATGGGCAAAGAATTCGCGTTCATGGGACTGAAGGGTATATCGAAATATTGGTGTGATTGCTTTGCCTATTTTTTCGAAATTGAAACTAATTTGGCCGATTTCCAAATGTGGAAATCGGCTTTATTTATATAAATTTGTGAGGTATCTTTTACTTGATTTTCCATAACGGTGTTTTTGAAAAGCTTACCGATTTTTTAGATGCCGGATATATTCTAAAGAAAGAAGCGGACGAGATGTTTCGTCGTGCCACACTGTTCCCACCATTAACGTACACTGAAACATACCGTGAACACTACGAAAACTGCGTAGACATTATTCCTAGTCCCTAACAATAGAGCGTTCCTTAAAGATCCTATCGTCAAGCCAGTATTTAATTATTACAATATATTGGAATGTGAAAGTATTTTTTAATTAAATCATATAAATATTGCTGCAGTCTTCGGCAATAATACCGATTAGAGTTATGTGTTTTTGACCGTGTATGAGAAGATAATGATCAGCGACACTTATCCGGCTAATTAAGAAATCTAAGTTTAAAAATATTGTCCTTATTAAGCTAACCGGGACTTAAGTTAAAGAGGGGTTTGCTTCGGCAGCCCTTTTTCTTGTTCAATTGACGGGGAGGTTAGTTGAGTAAAGAGTGGTATATAACATGGTTTTAGATAACATTTTTAAATTGTTCAAGATTTATTTCGTCCCCATTTTAAGTTTTATTTAAGTATCTTTTAGTAAATCTAAAATTTTCAATAAATTAATTTTCGGGAACAAGATTGTTATCTGCTTTCTTTACTAAGGCTATAATCGAACGTGAAATTAAAAAAGTAATGGTCATTGTACAAAAACTAGTAAATGAAGTCCACCCTTTTTTAAATTCGATTAAGTCAGTTTTCTTTTCTAAAAAGTGTTCTATTACTGCCATAGGAATACTGAAATATAAAGCCTTAATAAGAATACCGAAAATATTTGAACTTTTAGTGATTTGGTTATAGTAAACGCACGTTATTGGATAAAGCAAATAATCAAATCCAAAGCTGATATTAACAGATTTCAAAAGAGTAACTGGATATTTGATGTAACCCTTTTTTACAACAAAAGTATCTAAAACTGAAGAAAGAACTCCCTTCAAAAGAAATATGATCAACCAATCTTTTACTGGTAGTTTTCGTATTAAATTTATAATGGAAATGATACTGAATACAAGCAAAAACCTTAATATATTCATCTCTATAGATTGCTTTTTCATAATAACACCTCTAAGTAGGAGTATTCCCTTCTCAATGATGATTCCAAAGTTCATATTATTTTGAAAGATATAAGACCTTGTTTAAAATGATAGAGAAGGAGTGTGATAACAAGTGAAAGCACAGGTGATTAAAAAGTTTGGAGATCCATCTGTTTTTGAGATTGTGGAGGTTCCTAAGCCTGAAGCAATTCATGGGCACGTGGTTATTGAAGTAAAAGCAACAAGTGTAAATCCGATTGATACAAAGGTAAGGTCTGGAGCGGTACCAGCGGTTGCACCAGATTTTCCGGCCGTGTTACACGGCGATGTAGCAGGAGTTGTTGTAGAGGTTGGCGAAGGAGTAACAGAGTTCAAGGTCGGTGATGAAGTCTATGGTTGTGCAGGAGGTTTTAAGGATACAGGTGGTGCTCTTGCTGAATATATGCTTGCGGATGCGCAGCTTTTAGCTCCTAAACCCGAAAATTTAACGATGGCAGAAGCAGCGGCGCTTCCTTTAGTAACCATAACTGCGTGGGAAGCACTTTATAATCGAGCAAATGTTCAAAATGGGCAAACGGTTCTTGTTCATGCAGCCACAGGCGGGGTAGGTCATGTGGCCATTCAACTAGCAAAGCTGGCCGGTGCAAAAGTATTCACAACGGCTTCATCTGAGGAGAAATTAAGCATCGGAAAGCGTTTGGGTGCAGATGTGGCCATTAATTATCGAGAACAGACAGTAGAGGAGTACGTAAAGGAATATACAGATGGAAAAGGGTTTGACATTGTGTTTGATACGGTTGGTGGCGAAAACCTCGACCGGTCTTTCCAAGCTGCTGCCACTTACGGAACAGTATTAGCAATCGCGGCACGCTCAACACATGATTTGTCTTTGCTCCATTCAAAGGCACTATCTTTACATATTACCTTCATGCTTTTAAAAGTAATAAATAAAGAGCAAAGGAAAGAATACGGAAAAATTTTACGAGAAGTAACAAAACTTGTAGAGGAAGGGAAACTTCAGCCGTTAGTCGAAAAAAGGATTTTTAAGTTTGATCAAGTAAAGGAAGCACATCTTTTACTAGAATCAAATAAGGCTATTGGAAAGATTGTATTGACAAATGAATGGTAAACTATTGGGGAATTGAACTATCTAAGAGTAGAGAAGAATGTTTGATACATTCATCTCTATTTTTTTTGTGCCAATAATGCAGAGGGAATCTTGTGTTTATGCACAAAAATGTATTTTTACAAATAAAAGTGATTGTTTGATTCTCGGAAATGGCATAATTTTATTTGTTTTATTGAAAACGCTTACTTAAAAATTAGAATAAATATTCAAAAAAATATGCAAAAAAAGATTGTCAAACGATCTTTTTTTCACTATAATCATCTTATAAAAGTGATGTGAGAAAACATAACATGAAATAGAGAGGTAATGTGACATGGCTGAAACACTTTTTTCAAATGTACCAGTAGAAACTGCAACTCTAGAACAAATCAAAGAAACTATTAAAGAAAAAAGTGTAGAACTATTACACTTGCAATTTGTAGATATTGAAGGAATCTTAAAGCACGTTACGGTAACGACTGAACAACTTGAAGATGTAGTAGAAGGAAAAATGATGTTTGATGGTTCATCTATTAAAGGATTCTCTCCCATTAATAAGTCTGACCTTTATCTACAACCAGATCTTAATACGTTTGCTGTGCTTCCTTGGACTGTTGAATCTGGTTATTCAGAAGCCCGCTTCTTATGCTCCGTAAAAAATCCTGATGGAACGCTTTTTGAAGGAGATACCAGAAACGTTCTAAAGAAAACAGTGGACCGTGCCGCTGACAAAGGCTATACGATTTCAGTTGGGCCAGAATTAGAGTTTTTCCTTTTTAAAACAGACGAAAATGGCTATGCCACTCAAGAACTTGGTGATAAAGCAGGATATTTTGAGCCATCACCACATGATCTTGGCGAGCGCGTTCGTTTAGAAATCTACCGTGCCCTAAAAGCAATGGGCTTTACGATTGAAGCGTCACACCATGAAGTGGCAGAAGGACAACATGAGATTAACTTTAAATATGCGGACGTTTTAACAGCAGCTGATCTTGCCACTACATACAAATGGGTCGTGAAGACGGTTGCGAAGAAATTTGGTTTACATGCTACCTTTATGCCAAAACCAGTATTCGGTATCAACGGTTCGGGCATGCATGTTAATATGTCATTCTTCAAAGGAAGCGAAAATGCCTTCTTTGATCCATCTGATGAATTGCAATTATCAGAAAAAGCCTACCAATTTATTGCTGGTGTGCTAGAGAACGTAAAGAGCTTTACAGCCGTTACAAATCCGCTAGTAAATTCTTATAAGCGCTTGGTTCCAGGTTATGAAGCCCCATGTTATATTGCTTGGTCTGCTTCGAACCGTTCGGCATTGATTCGAATTCCGGCAAAAAAAGGGTTGGCAACACGTGTAGAATTACGTTGTCCAGATCCATCATCTAACCCTTATTTAACCTTTGCCGTTATTGCCTCTGCAGGTTTAGATGGAATTGAAAATGAGCTAGCTGCACCAGCTCCAATCAATGAAGATATTTTCCATATGACGGAAGAAGAAAGAGCGTACCAAGGAATTGACAACCTTCCTGGCAGCTTAGCAGAAGCAATCAAAGCCTTAGAATCAGGGGAGATTGCTGCGAATACGCTTGGAGAACACGTTTATAACGAATATGTTTCCTTGAAGAAAGCAGAATGGGATAGCTATCGTACAGCCGTTCATACATGGGAAATTGAAAACTATCATTCTAAGTTCTAGTAAAAAAAGCGGGGGAATCCCCGCTTTTATGTTCAAATTCATTTAAATAACTTGGCATTGTTCTATATTTTTCGTTTTTTCAAAACTTAGAAAGTATTGACGATAGAGCCACTTCTCAAATGGTATTTTATGCAAATTAGGAAAGATGACCTGTGCCGTTTCACTGGTGTAGAAGTTTGCCATTTTTTCAATGTAATCATCATCTAGTAATGGAAAACACATAACCATTCGATTATCTCGTACCAACTCTAACATAAAGTTTCACTCCTCACTTTAAATACAAATCCAAGCAGCAATCTATCAAAATACTTTCAATATTCCAATTGAGAGTAATAAAGATATTAATACAATAATAACAAATCAGTTAATTCAAAAAAATCTAAAAAAACTGATATTATTACACTTTATTTGACATTTTTCGATTTAATTATTGAAAAAACATCATATTAGTATAGTGTTTTAAAAGGTTTTTTAGCGAAACGTAAAGAAAATAAAAATAATAAGTATATTAAATGTGTGAACAATTGAACTATCTTTTTTCTAGTTGAAAAAACGCGTTTAAAAAAGCTCCAAACTTTGTTAGGTAAACAATGTTTGAAGCTTTTTTGTATTCTTGTAAATCAGCGGCAACAGCGCCAAGCTTTTTTGAATACGTAAAATCCAAAAACAAGAAAAGCAAGGAATCCAATAATCGCAATAATGATAATTAAAATATGACCAAGGCTGCCGAGTTCAATTAATCCAAAAAATTCAGTAAGTTTTCCCGACAGGGCAATTAGTAACCATATTACACCTGTTAAAAATCCTAGGAAACATCCAAATATGCATCTGTGTGAATGACAATGACAATGACCATGACAATTACAATGATGACCCATTTTAATTCACCTCCTTGTCAATGGTTGTTCAACATTATGGTATGCGACTGCTTGAGAGCTTGTTTATAAAAAACACAAAAAGAGGCTAAAACTGATTTAAATATAGAGGAGTTTGAAAAAAATTGTGGTTATCATTGGAAATTATTATTAATTTTCGAGATTAGGAGTTCATAGGAAACTAGAGGAATGAGGATTATTGAGCTCATTCCCGAATTATATAAGATGATTTATAATGTAATTAATTAAACATTTGGTTGAATTAAATCTTTTTCCAATGGTTATCATAAGCGAAAATGCGGGAAAAGGAGATTAGCTATGACCACCGATAAAGATTTAAATCCAATGAATGTGATGAAACCGCTAAATATTAATCCAAAAAAAGCAGATGTGACCGAACCTTTAACGTCTTTTGAAATGGGTAAACTTTGGGCCACCTATATGGGAAACAGTATGTCCATTCAAATCTTAAGTTATTTTCATCAGCACTGTGAGGATGAAAATATTAAGACGCTATTGGAAAATGGTTTAGCTTTATCAACGGATTTCATGCAGAGGATTGAAGTATTTTTTAAAAATGGGAATTTCCCTATCCCAATTGGATTTACTAAAGATGATGTAAATCTTGGTGCCCCCCGTTTATACGCAGATGAATTTTACGTTCATTATTTAAAATATGCTTCAAAGGCAGGTATGAGCCTTTACGCAGTAGCAGTTCCATTGGTACTGAGGGAGGATATTAGGGAGTTTTTTATTTATTGTAATCAATGTACCACCGTCTATTTAGGACAAATTAATAATCTTTTAATGGAAAAAAGATACATTGAAGAACCTCCTATCATTCCGACACCAGATGGAATTGATAAAGTAGATAAACAAAGTTACTTAAATGGTTTTTTTGGAGAAGTCCGGCCATTACAGGCATTAGAACTCATACATCTTTGGGATAACATTGAGAATAACGTAACAAGTATGGCATTATTATTGGGGTTTCATCAGATTGTTCAAGACCAAAAGATAAAGGCTTTGTTTAAACGAGGTTTGGACATGACGGATAAAGCGGTAAAGCAATATAAAGAAAAACTGCATGTTGAACACATTCAATCACCGTCTTACCTAGACCATTTAGTTAAAACATCTACATATTCACCTTTTTCCGATAAAATAATGCTGTTCCATAAAGTAGACATGTTCGCAATGAAGATAAGGTCATTTGGAAATTCACTGGCGGTAACGGCAAGAAGAGATATAAATTTCTTGTATGGAAGAACTCTTATGAACATTAGCTTATTTGTTGACGACGGCATGAATATCTTAATTGATAAAGGTTGGGTGGAAGCGCCACCAAAAGCGTATGACAGGGTTTAAGTTTTCATTTTGAACAGAAAGTCGAATATTAAAAGGATGCGGGTGGGGGATAGGAAGGGTATTCTTACTTATCATTTGTTTTTCAGTCTTTTTTGTTACTGTGGGATTGATGGATTCCGAAAAAATAAAAATATTTGGATTTTTATTTGGAACAGTTTGGCTAGTTAACCAAGCACGGCTGACCTGCTTCGTCAAAAGCGTGCTTATAGTCAAATGCAAAAGGAGTGGGTCCATGCTGAAGAAAATAGTTGTAACGCTTGAAAGCTTCCTTCCAGGATACATCCTTCACCTTTTCCGTCCACCACATCACATATGTAGGTTGGTTCGCTTGATGAGCCTCAATCCATTTGTTCCTGTCTCGCAGGGCTTGCTTATGCTGGCCTGAATAGGTAAAACGATATAAAGATTGAAGGCTTTTCCATACCGTTAATGTAAGAATGGGAGTACCATTCCCTTTAATTGCTTCCTCAGGGAATGGCACGCCAAATGGTGAAAATTCCTCTATAAGATGCCCTGATTTAGATGCTTGTCGCATAACTTCGTATCCCACTTCAAAAAACTCTCGAGAGGCAGGTTGCTCATGCGGATGTTTAAGCCTGCCAACAGTATAGATCGCAACAAAGGCCATAATCATCTCCCCATTTCCCTTTTTTACCTACATATATTCATGGAAGACTGGACTCATTCCTTTTGAAAAAAATTGCTGTCACCATCCGGAAAAAGAAAAATAAAAAACCACTCAAAGTGGTTTTTAATCGCGCATGGCTCCTGCCTCTCGGGAAGTCATTGCCCCTTGCCCTTGGCTTACATCTTTTTGAATTTCTTGTTTTACCTTTTGTGCATCAGTTCCGGCAAATTCTGATTTCATAATAGACCCCAAATTCTCTTTAGCTTGCTGACCCTCTTGCATACGAGTCCTCCTCAATTTATTGTTTATCTGTCATATTATTTACTAAAATACACAAGGTATATCCTGAGAATTTGATTGAATTCCACTTAAAGTAGCGACATTAGATTCCTGTTTATTTCCAAACCTGAACTGCTTGACATGAAACCAATTAATTTTCTATTATAAATCATCACCAATCGGAGACTGGGTGATTTTCACCAATACATTTGAGCATTCTTAACAGTCAGCTGATCGGAAAATTGAAGAGGGGTATTCCTTGATGACAAAAAGTAAAATGAATCCTAAGGTTGATGAATTCTTAAGTAAAGCTAAAAAGTGGAAGGAAGAATATGAGAAGTTGAGAAAAATCGTTCTTGACTGTGAGTTGACAGAAGAATTTAAGTGGATGCATCCTTGTTATACGTTTACGAATAAAAACATAGTATTAATTCATGGGTTCAAAGGATATTGTGCGCTTCTGTTTCACAAAGGTGCCTTGTTAAAGGATGCCCATGGGATTCTAATCCAACAAACGGAGAATGTTCAGGCGGCGCGCCAGATTCGGTTCACCAATGTTCAAGAAATAGTTAATATGGAAACCATCTTGAAAGACTATATTTATGAAGCCATTGAAGTCGAAAAAGCCGGTTTGGAAGTGAATTTTAAAAAGAATACTGAATATATAATTCCTGAAGAACTTCAAAATAAATTTAATGAAATCCCTGGCTTGAAAACTGCTTTTGAATCATTGACGCCGGGACGGCAAAGAGCATACATTCTTCATTTTTCTCAGCCCAAACAATCCAAAACTCGAGAGTCAAGGGTTGAAAAATATATGCAGCAGATTCTCAGTGGAAAAGGATTAAATGATTAGTATGGTTAATGAGAATATGTTGATAGTTGTCCTTTAGTACATCTCATGATATAGTAATATTTAATAATTTGAACTTTTGTGCGATAGGTCTTACCATGATTTCCAAAGGTCCAGGTACTTGTTTCATGATCTATTTAAACTTCTTTAATAAATTTTTTTCAAGACTTATTAGATATCTTTAATAAGTTTATTTTTCAAGACTTATTAAAGATATTTAATAAGTTTATTTTTCAAGACTTATTAAAGGTGTTTAATAAGTCTATTTTAATAGGAGGTGCTCCTTGTGAATGCTACTCCAAAATCGTTGAGGACGGAAATCCTTCGCGGTATTCGTAAAGCTTTTTTAGAATTTGAAAGTGCAACTAAAGTTGAACTTAGCGATAAATTAGGAATTAGTTTCCCCACAATAAGTAAATTCTTATCACAGATGGAAAAAGACGGTGAACTTATTTCAATCGGACTTGATGATTCTAGTGGTGGAAGAAGGGCAAAAAGATATGCATACAATCCGGAGTTTATGTTAGGGTTGGCCATCTTTTTAGAGAGAACAGAGACAAATTATCTTGTCTTTAACTGTTTAGGCGAAGTAAAGGATGTTGGAAAAACGTCAAGTGCATTACTAGATGATGATTTAACAATATTAACCAAGTGTGTTGAAGAGATACTGGAGAAATATCCAAAAATCACTTCAGTAGTTATTGGTGTACCAGGTTCCGTTGATAATGGACGAATTATTTATATACCAGGGTATGATCATCTTCAAAACTTTGATCTGAAGGGATATTTGGAAAATTTGTTCTCCATACCTGTTGTAATAGAAAACGATATGAATGCGGCAGTACGCGGTTTTCACGATAGTATGGGAATCAAGAAAAATAAATCTCTTATCTATTTATATTCAGGTCAAAATGGCCCAGGTGCTGGAATCATGGTAAATGGAGTGGTGGTGCGAGGAAAAACTAATTTTTCCGGAGAAGTTTCATTCGTTCCACAGTATGATGACCGAAACTTCGGGCAGGCTTTGAAGATTGGGAATCGCTCTAAAAAAGCAATTATTTCAGAGGAATATGAGATTGATGCTATTAGCAGGTTAGTAGCTTCCTTTACAGCTATTATTAACCCTCACACCATTATTTTTTGTCATGATGAAGTAAACCAATTTACCCTAGACCAAATTGTAGAACGAAGCTCAAAGTATATTTCAGCAGAGCATCTTCCAGAACTTATTATGAGTGATTGGAAACAAGATTATCTATTTGGGTTACAAAGTCTGGGTCTTGACCTCATGATTACGGAAATTAGCAGCTAAGACAAATCAAGAACTATAAAAATGCTAGGGGAGGTTATACATGGCTACATACTTTTTAGTAATCATCTACTTGGCTTTTATTAGCTTAGGTTTACCAGATTCATTATTGGGAGTGTCATGGTCATTGATGCAATCGGAATTTGGGGTACCACTTGAGACTGCCGGATTGCTTTTTATGACAATAGCAGGAGGAACAATCATTTCCAGTTTTGTAAGTGGAGCAGTGCTAAAGCGATTCGGAACTGGCATCGTCACATTTTTCAGTTGTTTCATGACAGCTGGAGCGCTCCTTGGGTTTTATTTTGCTCCTTCGATTTTTTGGTTGTTTATTTGTGCAATACCACTTGGGTTAGGTGCAGGTGCCGTTGATACGGGTTTAAACAATTATGTAGCTTCACATTACAAAGCACACCACATGAGTTGGCTTCATTGTTTCTGGGGAGTTGGGGCTACCCTTGGTCCCGTAATTATGTCTCAGTTTATTTCAGGGCAACATTCTTGGAGAAACGGGTATCTTACCATCGCTGGTGTGCAGTTTATATTAGTAGTTATTCTTTTCTTCACTTTGCCTTTATGGAACAAGGTTGGAGGAAACAGCAATGTTAACGCAACTAAAGAGCCGAATAGTCCATTGTATGTGACAGAAACTGAAAATCAAAAACCCATGCAAATTAAGGGAGTTAAACTAGCTTTGCTATCTTTCTTGTTTTATTGTGGTGCAGAAGCAACAATGGGTCTTTGGGGAAGTAGTTTCCTAGTAAATGTTAAAGATTTATCCGTAGATGTAGCAGCAAAATGGGTTTCCTTGTATTACGCAGGAATTACCATTGGTAGATTTATAACAGGCTTTATAACCTTAAAAATTGGCAACCGTTCTCTAATACGGATGGGACAATTAAAAGCATTAATTGGTGCAGCACTTCTATTCTTACCATTGCCGTCCATATTCTCTCTTGTTGGTTTTATAATGGTGGGATTAGGATTAGCACCGATATTTCCGTGTATGTTACATGAAACACCCATACGATTTGGCCAAAAACATTCTCAAACAATAATGGGGTATCAAATGGCTGTTGCTTATACAGGTAGTACGTTTCTGCCTCCACTTCTTGGTTTCATTGCAGCAAACTCAACAATAGGAATTTTCCCATTTGTCATTGCAGGTTTTATTGCAATAATGCTCTGGGGTTCTGAAAAATTGGGGGGAACCCTGGCAAGAAATTCTAAGAAAGTAGAAATATAGCTTAATAGAGTAATATACAATAAAATTTTTTATATTGGGACGAAATCATATGATTAAGTTAGTGTAATTGAACAGGCGTTTTGCAATGCTTAAGTGATATCTGGTTTGTTGATGTTCGTAAAAAAGCTCCAAACCTCTATTTATGAAGGGTTGGAGCCATTTTTGTTTATTCTTTTTTCAATCTTCCAGCCTTTTTTGCAGCCTCTTTTAGGATTACTTCGATTTGGGCGTTCACACTTCTGATTTCATCTTCCGCCCATTTCTCGAGGACTTCATATAATTTGGGATCAATCCGAAGCGGAAATGATTTTCTTTTAGTCATTTACTACACAACCTTAATAAATACTTCCTGTATTAATAATTGGCTGGGTCCCTTTTTCAGAAACAATGGCGACCATCAAATTATTGACCATCTGTGCCTTTTTCTCTTCATCTAATTCCACAATTTCTTGCTCTGCAAGCTGGTCAATAGCTGCCTTTACAAGACCTACCGCACCATCGACAATCACTTTTCGTGCAGATAAAACTGCTTGCGCTTGTTGCCTTTGTAACATAGCTGAAGCGATTTCAGAAGAATAAGCGAGATGCATAATCCGTGCCTCGATCACATCTACCCCCGCAACATCCAGTCTTTTTTGTAAATCAGATACGAGTACATCGGCGACTTCATCACTATTTTGGCGAAGGGTTAACGCGTTCTCATTATTTCCGAACGAATCATAGGCATAGGTACTAGCAATATGACGAATACCGGTTTCACTTTGAATTTGAATAAATTTCTCATAGTTTTCTACATCATACAATGCTTTTGCTGCATCGCTAACTTTATATACCACAACAGCAGCAATTTCAATTGGATTTCCTTCTAAATCATTTACCTTAAGCTTCTCACTGTTAAAATTGGTAACACGTAAGGAAACGCTTCGTTTGAATGTAAATGGAATGGTTGCCCATAAACCTTGGTCCCTAATAACTCCTAGATAAGTACCAAAGAACGTTAATACCTTTGCTTCATTCGGTTGAACAATGGTTAGACTTGTAGCAATGATTAGTCCCAAAAGTATGACCAATACTCCTAAAGCTACTTTTTCAGGACTATTTGTTCCTGTAACAATTAAATAAATTCCAGAACAAATACACAACAGTGCTAGGATAAGTGCTGCAAAACCATTCATTTTAAAAACCGATTTTTCTCTCATGAGCTTCCCTCCCGAAATAATGTGATATAAAAGTGATATCACATTTATATCATAATAATTCTGTTGAAAAAAGTAAAGGAATACCCTGGAGGAGGGTTCTCATAGTGTGCTAATGGTGTTATGTTAGTTCAAAACACGAACCGTCCCCTTGGCCCTCCTAAAAATAAATACCTAAATTTAAAAACATTTTATTTTTGTAAAGCTTTTTTCAACTAATGTTTGCTAGTGGTGTAATCAAGCTGCCATTTGTCGTGTTTTGAAAAGATGAATCCTTCTGTGGGACATTTTTATGTGTTTGTAGCTAAGATTTGTCTCATTGTACTATTCTATGGGACAGTTTAATACTAGAGAAGAATTGATCAGTTTTAAACACTTTAAAACATATCCTTGAACTTATACTAAGACCTTGAGAACATCATAGTGAGTTAAATAATACCTTCATATAAAAAGGAACCGCATTAGCGATTCCTAAGATTGTTATTTATTTACTTTATTAATAACATTAAGAGAATTGTTAAGTGCAGTTTTGAAATGGTTGACATCAGGGTTTGATGTACGAACGGCCGCTAAAACTACGTCAATAGTTCCATCAATTTTTGTCCATGATGTGCCATCAATTTTCCTAAGTTTCGGCTCTGATGTGTCCCATTGATGTTCTAAATCGTCGGCCTCTTTTTTCGCTGAAGTAAAGTCCTTTGAGTTTACTTTGTTTAGCATATCACTTTCGATTTTTGCAAAATCAGTTAATTGTCCAGACAAAGTGGTTTGGGCAGAATCGGTTTGCGCTGCTATTTTATCGTTGCGCCAAACATAACCGCCAATACCGACAACTAAGAAAAGGCACAGTACGGCAATAGTCTGCTTAAAAACATTTTTCTTGCCTTCCATTGTTTGGTTTGTTGCCACTGTTTGACCTTTTTGTGTTGTATCAATTTTTGTAACAGCAAGAAAAATGATAATGGCTAAAATAGCGATAAGGAAAATCGCACTAGTAACGGTTGTCCCCAACCCTAACCCGCCATTATTTTTTGGTTGAGAGAGGTAATCACCTAATGATGCTCCGAGTGGCCGAGTAAGAATATAGGCAATCCAGAACGATAAAATTCCATCAAGTTTGAAAAATTTCCATGCCAAAAATACACAAGCTATTATAATAACGACGATGATTCCTGTGTTTAGGTAACCAAAACCAAGCTGTTCGGAATATAAATCTCCGACTGCTGTTCCAAGGGCAAATGTGAACAGAATAGTAAGCCAATAAAAAACTTCTCTTTTTCTTGTATGAATCGAGTGAATTGAGAGTGTTTTTTCACTAAGATACCAAAAAAGAAAGGTTAATCCTAATAACACTGAGAAAACTACTGTACTAAGCTCGAGGGGTACTGCCATTCCGTCTGTCAAATTATCAGTGACCAAGGTTCCAAATACACTTATTAGAACAACCGTTAGCCAATAAATTCCTGGAACATATTTCGTTGTTCTGAATTGAAAAAACAAAACGATGAAAAATGCGATTCCCATAATAACGGTAGTAATAGTTAAACCAAGTCCAAGGTTGAAATTTATGAAATCAGCGAATGTTTCCCCGACAGTTGTGCATAAAACTTTAATGATCCAGAAGAATATGGTCAATTCTGGTACCTTATTAAGTGAAATTTTCCATTTACTTTGGTTATCTTTCATACATAATCTCCTTTTTGAAAGCCGTCATTTTTACAAAGAAATGATACTTGTTTCTACTATATAAGAAATTGAGGGGGGATTTATTAAAAACTGATTAATATAAACTAAAGTGTTTATTAAGTATGGGATGTTGTACTAAAGTAGTAGATGAGTTAAAAAAGAATTAACTATTAAAATGGGGGAATAACAAGGGGGATGGGAAACCGACCCATACTCTTACACAATTTAGAAATAGAATTACCTAAGGAGTGGTAAAAATGGCACGTGTTTTATTTATTAATGCCGGATCAGAAGGACATATCAATCCAACTATAGGAGTTGTGCAAGAGCTTATTTCACGCGGAGAAGAGGTAGTTTACTTTACGATAGAAGCTTTTCGAGAGCGATTGGAGAAGACAGGGGCTACTGTACGAACATTGGATGGTCAAAGATTTATAAAAGCCTTTATCTCGGGTGGAAGAAATTATTTACTTGAAAGAATTAACGGTCTTTTACATACAGCAGAAATTGTCATACCTAGCTTGCTAGAACAGATTGAAGGAGAGCATTTTGATTACATCATCCATGATTCAATGTTTGGTTGTGGACGTTTAATTGCCCAAATCCTTAAGCTTCCGGCAATTAATTCTTGTACTTCCTTTGCGCAGACAAAGGAATCATTCGATAAAATGTTAGAGCAGCTTTCAAAGAATATTCCTAAAGAAGTGCTTAAAAACATTAACGATGAATATCGAAGACTGACGGCAATGGTGAAGGAAAAATATACTGTCGAGATCCAATCTCCTTACGAAATTTTTTGTAATCCTGCACCAGTTACAATCGTTTATACAACTAGGGAGTTTCAACCTTATGGAGAAGCATTCGACCAAACTTATAAATTCGTAGGTCCATCCATTTCTTCACGATTAAAGCAGGAAAGTTTTGACTTTACAGCTATCAAAGGGAAAAGGCCAATTTACATTTCTCTCGGTACCGTTTTTAACCGTGCCGTTGATTTTTATAAGCTTTGTTTTGAAGCATTTGCAGATAGTAATCATACGGTTGTCATGTCGATAGGGGAACAAACTCCACAATTTGATTTAGGAGAAATACCGCAAAACTTCATTGTAAAAAATTATGTTCCACAAACCGAAGTACTTAAATACACTAAATTATTTATCACGCATGGTGGAATGAATAGTACTAATGAGGGTCTCTACTATGGGGTTCCGCTAATTGTAATCCCACAAAGCGCGGATCAGCCGATTATTGCTAGGCAAGTTGCCAATATCGGAGCAGGTGTTACATTACAAATGCAACGCTTGACAGCAAATCAACTTCGTGAGGCCGCAGGAAATGTGTTAAACAACCCATCTTTCCATAAAGCTGTTTTACAAATAAGGGAATCTATTCAAAAATCGGGTGGATATTACAAAGCTGTTGATGAGATTTTTGAATTTAAAAGTCATAATGATATCTAAAAATAAAAAGAAAGCAAGGTTAATGATTCCCAAGCTTTCGATTTTTAACTTAGACTATTCTTTAACGACGATCCAAGGGAACACTTCTGAATCTATGTTAGAGGCATTATGAAGTATTAAAACCATGACATTAGGTTGACTTGGCCCACTTTGTACAGAATAAATATTTTCCAATGGATCTGTTAAGTATCCCGCACTAATGACATTTCCATTTTTCTGTGCTTCTAATCGAAAGTCAAGATATTCACGACTCTTTATCTGGATTCCAGGTCTCCAGGTATAACGTTTGAAACCTTGGCCAAGATCCTCTTCAGTAGCATTTTGAAAATTCAAATCAAAACGTCTTTTATACATTGAGTCTGGAGATTCGTTCAATCGATTCGTATAATGCAACCATCCATTAACCGATAAAAAGTTACTCACTTGGATCAACTCCAAATCTAATAGAATATGAGGCATGGTGAATTAGTAATATAGACTATCAGACTATATAAAATGAAGAAATAAGGTTAATTCTTCATTTTATATATATAGGTTGCTAGCGATAATATTCCAGAATTCTAATATATTGAAAAATGGTTTTATTTATTTTGCCTAAATATAACGGCTCACACCGACACATGACAAATGTCCTCCTTTCACCCTGTTATTCGACTCTTGAAAAATATATACCTTTTATTCAGATGAGATTTAACAAACTTTTCAAAAATAACTTGTAAAAATATGTTAAAGAGACATAGAGGAATGGAATTTAATGCTAAAATGAAAAAGTGGAACTTAATGATGAGTTTATTTAGGACAATGTAATTTATTGTAGCCAAAAAGGGGCGATGGATAAATGATAGCAACACAATACAAGATTCTATTACCAAGTGATTATGATATGAATATAATCAAAGAGAGAGTAAGAAATAATGGGTACAAAACGGACGGATTTGATGAACTAAAATTCAAACTTTATTTGGTAACAGAAAAAGGAGTCAATCATAATTTGCAAAATAGTTATTGCCCGTTATATCTTTGGAAGGACAGCAACGGGTTAAACAAGTTTTTATTTAATGGATTTTACGATAATATCTTAAACTCTTTTGGATGGCAGCAAGTAAATATCGGAATTCCACTAATTGACACAACTACCTCTAAAATCACAGAGAATAAATATGTTTTTCAAATCACAAGAAAAATACAACCACAAGAAAGCCTGAATAACTTTAAAGATAAAATCGAAGAAAGTATTCAAACGTTTGATGATGCAGAGTATATTGTGATTTATAATCCTGAAAAATGGGAGTACGAGGTGTGCTACTTTTTAAATGATTTAAGTAACGTAAAAGAAATGAGTGGAGTGACATATAGTATTCTCCATATTTCACAGGAAGTACTTCCTGAATAAGAGCCCGAGTAGGGGCTTTTTATTTTGTCTATAGTAAAAGAATATAAAGGTAACCGGATTCTTAAGTTCGCTTCAATTCTAATCTTCGCGCAACAAGTGACAAAGCATAATTCACGATAAAGTACATCAAGGCTACCAAGACAAAAACAGGTACCACATAGGATCCTTTTTGCGCGTAAATAATTTGTCCGTTGTGCAAAAGATCTGGCAACGCGATGACGACTGCTAACGACGTATCTTTTAGTAGAGAAATAAATTGGCTGACAATAGGAGGAACCATTCTCTTCAGCGCCTGGGGCATGACGATGTAGCGTAATGTCTGGATGTAGCTTAGTCCTGACGCACGCCCTGCTTCAATTTGTCCTTTTTCGATGGAGTTTAAGCCGCTACGGATAATTTCTGATAACATGGCCGACTCAAACACTGTCAAAGCAGCGATTGCTGCAGTCGTGATTTCCATTTCAATCCCGATTTCGGGTAAGGCAAAATAGGCGAAGAAAATGATGAGCAGCAATGGTAGGTTACGATTCGTCTCGACCACCACAGCAAGTAAAGGAGAAACAACAGGAATCTTCATATATCTAAGTGTGCCAATAAGACCACCAATCAGGAAGCTGAGCACAATCGAAAAGCCAGCGACCTTTAAAGTGACCCCAAATCCTTCTAGCAAAAATTTAAAATTATCAATTGTATAGACTTCTATAAACGGTGCTAGAAAATCCACCCAGGCACCTCCTCAATAACTTCTAGCCAGGCGTTTTTCTAAAAACTGTACGCCAAGACTTAAAGGGATTGTTAATAGTAAATAAAATAAAGCAACAAAGACATAAGTATCAAAGGTGACGTATGTCTTTGTCGATATTAAATCCCCCTGATACATTAAATCCCCACCAGCCACTACGGCTAACAAGGATGAATTTTTAACTAAATTAATAAATTGGTTGCCAAGAGGGGGGATAACGATTTTGATAGCCTGAGGGAGGATAATCCATCGCATGGCCTGGCTGTAACTCAATCCTGTAGAACGGGCTGCTTCCATTTGCCCTTTTGGAACAGACAGAATTCCAGCCCGGATGGCTTCGGCAATGAAAGCTGCTGTATAGATGGTTAATCCGATGGTTCCGGCAATCATCCCGCCAAAGTTTCCCGCTAAGTACGTGAAAAACACGATAACCAGGACAGGAATGTTACGGATAAATTCAACGTATGCCGTCCCCAGCCAGTTAAGAGGTTTAAAGGGGGCAATACGCATGACTGCCAGAAGGGTTCCTAAAATAAAGCTCCCTAATAAAGCAATTAAACTAGCAATGATAGTTATTTTTAATCCATCCAATAAGGAATCCAAATGATTCGTTAATATCGAGAAATCGAGCAAGTAATCTCCTCCTCATAAATCAGGATGGGCAGGTCCGTAAATCTGCCCACAGACAACTTCCCATCCTGACGAGAAACCATGTTTAAATCATCAATTTTTAATCCATTTATTCTTAATTTCATCATACTTTCCGGATTCCTTCAGACTTTTCAATGCTTTATTCAACGCATCAACAAGCTCTTTATTGCCTTTTTTAACAGCGATTCCATAAGGCTCTTTTGTGAACGTTCCTCCGACAAGTTCAAATGACGGATCTTCTTCTGCCATCCCATAAAGGATTGCATCATCAGTAGTCAAAGCATCACCCTTGCCAGCCTTTAAAGCGGTAAATGCTTCAGCATAATTTTCATATTCAAGAACGGTGGTTTCTGGAGCTTTTTCGCGAATATTGATAGTCGATGTAGAGCCTTTCACAGCAAGTACTGTTGTGCCTTTTTTCAAGTCTTCAAGTCCATGAATCTTGCTGCCTTTTTTCACAAGCAACGATTGCCCGGCATCAAAATAAACATCTGTAAAATCCACTTCTTTTTTACGCTCCTCCGTGATGGTCATCGTAGCGACAACCGCATCCACCTTGCCGTTATTTAGGAGACCAACTCTTGTTTTCGATGTAACCTCAACGTACTCCGGCTTTACTTCCTTGCCAAACATTTCTTCTGCCAGTGCTTTGGAGAGATCGATGTCGAATCCTTCCACCTCACCAGTCTTAGGATTTTTCAATCCAAATAAGCGAGTATCATGTTTTACACCAAACACGATTTTTTTATCTTCCTTAATTTGGGCGAGTACATCCTTGCTGCCATCTGTAGAGGCCTTGTCCTTACCGCAACCGCCAAGGAATAGGGCGGCCACCATGGTTACTAACGCCATTTTCACGATATTTTTTGTTATAAACAATTCATTTCCCTCCAATTAATGATTTAGAATTCGGCTGAGAAAGATGCGAGCCCGTTCTTCACGGGGATTCTCATAAAATTCTGCCGAAACTGCTTCTTCTAAAATGCGCCCCTCATCCATAAAGACGATTCGGTCAGCCACTTCCTTGGCAAAGCCCATTTCATGGGTGACGACGACCATCGTCATGCCTTCCTTGGCAAGGGCTTTCATCACATCCAAGACCTCGCCGATCATCTCAGGATCAAGTGCTGAGGTTGGTTCATCGAATAGCATGATTTGCGGTTTCATAGCCAGTCCGCGGGCTATGGCAACACGCTGCTGCTGTCCTCCGGAAAGCTGAGAAGGATAAGACTCGGCTTTTTCTAAGATACCTACCTTATCGAGATAATGACGGGCTGTTTCCTGAGCCTCCTTTTCGGATTGGCCCAATACTTTCATTGGAGCTAGAGTGATATTTTCTAGCACGGTTTTGTGGGGATATAAATAAAAATGCTGAAAAACCATGCCGATATTGCGCCGAAGCTTATTGATATCTGTATTTTTATCGCCAACAGATATCCCATTTACGCTAAGTTTCCCGTCCGAGATGGATTCCAGATGATTGATACAACGCAGCAGGGTGCTTTTTCCTGAACCGGAAGGACCTATAACGACGACGACTTCACCTTGATGGATGGTGAGATTAATATTTTTTAAGACGTGAAAGTCCCCATAAAACTTATTAACCCGATCAAATACAATCATGCTTGACCTCCTGAACGAAAACCTAATAATGAAACGAATTCCATTTTGGACATTTCCGAATCTGTAGAGTATATTCAAACCTTGTCCTAATCAAACCGCGACCATTTACTCGTTTTTATTTTGGGATTTTTTTCCTAAAAATTAATTGATAGACATCCGAACATCAATAGGGGATAACTGTAAACCGAGTCAGTTTTAAAAAACTTAATCACATATTTTTATTTCCTGCATATTGTAACTTCTGTGTAAGAAATGCTAGGGAGGAAGTAAGAACAATGAATAACCAGCAATTAATCATATCTAGGAATAGCGATTGTAAAGATGGAGGAAATGGATATAAGGTAATTGAATTTAATGTATCTGATCCTACTGAAAAATTATTTTCCGTGGTCACTCCGATAAAGAAGCAATAAAAGAAATGACCTCTTCATTTCAATAAGCGGAGGGAACCATTAATAGAATGAAAAAATTTCTATCGTAGATGAAATGCCATTGAGATGATTACTTTGGCGGGTAATGGTGGTAATGATTAATCTTTCAGGAATGTATATCTTTCAAAAATAGATACTAAGTTTAGGATTTGCTTCGGCAGTCCTTTTTCTAGGTAGTAAAGGGACAGTTTAATATAAGAAGTGGTAATATTAAATTCCATTTATTAGTTAGAGGAAGTGATACAATGTTCTTTTATTATTTAATGCTCATACTTGGTGTCTTATTTGTAATAGGGGCAGTATTTGCCTTAATTGTTATGTATGGTACAAAAGACTTTCGAATATTAAATGTAGGTAAATGTCTTGGAACCTTACTTTTTGGTGTTTTTCTTTTAGGGATTACTCTGCCAAGCCTAAAATATGTTGTGCTAAAGGAATATGATGTCGTCAGTGGGAAATGTGTCATCGAAATAGATTCAGCAGGTCGCTCTCCTGAAGCGAACATTAAAATGCTCCATACAGATGAAATATTTACCTTCAGAGATATTCCTGCACTTGATGCTTATGGAAAGTCAATCCCTTATTATTGTGAGGTGACAGTTACAAAAGACCATATGTTCGACATTAGTTATAAAATATTTGATGTCAAAACACGAAAGTTAATAATAACAAGTAAATAAATATTGATAAAAACGGGCTTTTTTGACGAAAAGTTTTATTGACAAATGATGCTATTCAGTAATACTATATACTAGTAGTCAGTAACACCGAATATAAGTAACACAAAATACCTGTGTTACAGAGTACTAAAAAAAATATAAGTAAAATATTAAATGGAGGTGACAAATTGGAAAATATCACGGAAATGCTGAAAGGAGTGCTTGAGGGTTGTGTACTTGAAATCATCAGTCGCGGCGAAACTTACGGCTATGAAATTACGCAACAGCTGCGAGAACTTGGCTTCACTGATGTAGTTGAAGGCACAGTTTATACGATTACCATGCGGCTTGAGAAAAACAATCTGGTGTACATCGAGAAAAAGCCATCTACTATGGGACCGCCAAGAAAATTTTACACTCTCAACACAGCAGGTCAAGAGCAGCTTGAAAATTTTTGGAAAAAATGGGATTTCGTTTCAAGTAAAATTAACGAACTTAAAACTAAAATAAAATTAAAAGGAGAAATAATATGAGTATTTTTGAAAAAATTATTGGAAGTCTGGATGACAAGCGGGAATGGAGGGCGATGGAGGCGCGTGCGAAGGCACTTCCAAGTGAGTACCGCAACGCTTACAAAGCTATGCAAAAATATATGTGGACTGCTGGTGGTGGTCCCACCGACTGGAAGGACAGCAGCCGTATCTTTAACGGCATTCTCGACCTCTTCGAGGAAGGTGCAGCGGAAGGCAAGAAAGTCACTGACCTTACAGGCGAGGACGTTGCTGCTTTCTGCGACGACTTAGTGAAGGATGAGCAAACTTGGAAGGATAAGTATCGCAAGAAGTTGAACGATAACATTGGTCGTAGCTAACGGAGAAATCCTAGTGGATTTTAGCCTATATCGACACTAATGCGCAAACCGCCACTGGGTAGCACTTGGCTTCCTTTACCAATGAACTTGTGGCAAATGCTAAAACCTATGTTGACAAGTATCGGGAAGATTTGAATCAGAGTATCAGGAGATTGGGAAAAAAGAAAATTCAATAGATCATACCGACTGAATAGCTGGTTACAAATGTAATGTGTTCACCTTCACTATTCAGTTATATTTTTAACTCGGTAGTAAGTAATACTGAATATCAGTAAGACTAAGTAGAATGGAATAGGCAATCAAGCGCCCTGCTGCGCTTTTTATAAGGGGGAAAAAAGTATGAGCAATACTGCGATTTCTGTAAAAGGGTTAAAAAAATCCTTTAAAGATAAGGAAGTATTAAAGGGGGTGGATTTTGAGGTGCGGGGTGGCGAGATTTTCGCACTGCTGGGCTCAAATGGAGCGGGCAAGACTACGACGGTCAACATCCTCTCGACACTGATGAAGGCCGATGGTGGCGAAGTAAGTATTTGCGGCTTTGACATCCAACTTCAACCAGATCATATTCGCCAGAGTATCAGCCTGACAGGGCAGTTCGCAGCTTTGGACGGCATGCTCACCGGGAGGGAAAACCTGATAATGATCGCCAAGTTGAGGGGAGTTTCCAATCCCGCTCAAGTCACCGACAATCTGCTTGCAAGATTTAGCCTGCGTGACGCGGCCAACCGCCGGGCGGACAAATATTCCGGCGGGATGAAGCGCCGGCTTGACATAGCCATGAGCCTGATAGGGACGCCAGCAGTCATTTTTCTTGACGAACCGACGACAGGGCTTGACCCCGAAGCGCGGATTGAAGTCTGGGAAACCGTCAAGGAGCTTGCCAGCGGAGGCACGACCATCTTGCTGACAACCCAGTACCTGGAGGAAGCTGAACAACTGGCGGACCGTATTGCCATCCTGCATGGTGGAAAAATCATCAAAACCGGTACCCTTACCGAACTCAAGGAGATGTTCCCGCCAGCGAAAGTGGAGTACATCGAGAAGCAGCCGACACTGGAGGAAATTTTCCTCGCGATTATCGGCAAAAAGGAGGAGATGTAAATGAAAAGCAATACAGGGGTATTACTAGGGCGTTTAATGCGGAACATCATGCGCAGCCCGGATACGATTATCACGGTGGCGATTACGCCGATTATGATGATGCTGCTGTTTGTTTACGTATTTGGCGGCGCCATAGAGACTGGCACGGACAACTACGTCAATTATTTATTGCCGGGAATCTTGCTAATGGCTATCGCTTCCGGCGTCGCTTACACTTCCTTGCGGCTGTTTAACGATGTAAAGAGCGGACTGATGGCGCGTTTCATTACGATGCCAATCAAGCGTTCATCGGTATTGTGGGCTCACGTGTTGACTTCGCTTGTTTCCAATGCGCTTACTGTCGTGGTGGTTATCCTCATCGCCCTCTTGATGGGCTTCCGTTCCAGCGCTGGTATCCTGGATTGGCTCGCAGTAGCTGGGATACTCGGGCTGTTTACGCTGGCGCTGACATGGCTGGCGGTCATTCCCGGATTGAGAGCGCGGTCTATGGAAGGGGCGACAGCCTACTCGTACCCGCTGATTTTCCTGCCGTTTATCAGTTCGGCCTTTGTCCCTACCGAAACCATGCCTAAAATTGTCCGTGCGTTCGCTGAGAACCAGCCAGTGACTTCAATCGTGAATGCAATTCGTGCCCTCTTGTATGAAGGGTCTGTTGGCAATGATATCTGGATCGCGCTTGCCTGGTGCGTCGGCATCATGGTCATAGCTTACTTCATCGCCAGTAAACAATTTAAACGCCAGTTAGGGTAAGTCCACCAATATGGGATTAGAGGTTTGCCATGCATGCTTTAGAAGAATTTACAGCGGGTTATGCTCTTTCGCAGGAGGAGAAATTAATAGAATGAAGCCCATAGATATAATTGACAGTAAATGAGAAGATTCTGAAGTAAAACCGCTTTGGTAACCAATGCCATTAACTTAAGGAACTATGGATTACATTTCAGCTGGAATGTGATTCATAGTTTTTTTCGATTGAAGGAAAAAGTTTTTAAGGCAGCAAGAAAAGAGAGGATTTTTCTCCTTTAAATCGGATTTTTTGTTGTTTTATTGTGAACTAAATGAAATTTTACCCCATGGATTTTTATGTTTTTTTTACACCTTTGCCCATTTTTTTTACCCTATTTTGACGTGAAAATGAAGTAGAATCAGTCTATGCCAGAGAAGCAATTCAATACGAATAAAAATTAATCCTAGTTCAACTTAAAGAATTATAAAGATGAAATTAATTCTTGTGGAGGTATCAGAATGTCAATAATTCAAGAGACTATTTGGCTTTATAATCTTTGGCTGTTCAACTTTTTTTTCGTAATATTCGGCGTAAGAGAAGTCATGTCATGGGAGAAACGTAATAACAAGATCAAGAAATATATATATCTAATTCTTAAACCAAATCAACCTGGAGTGGTCGTCGGAGCCACAAGTGCTATGAGAGAGGCAGGGCTCGTAGTGATTTGGCAAAATCGATATAAATCATGAAAAAAATTTAATATATAAATATTGAATGTATATGTTCTGAAATGGTAGACCAATGAGTACCTTTCTTTCCAAAGTTGAATCAGAAATCCCAACGGTTCTTTATCTGTTTGTATTTTTCGATGGGTTTCATAAAAAATCTATCTTGCGGAGTATTGAATTTGGAGGAACTTATTATGTTTGAAAAATTCTTTGATTACCTTGGTTTTGCTACACCTTTTATAGTATTCTTTTACTTAATTTTGCTAGAAAAATTAAAAAGTAGAAAAAAAGTGAATAAATAAGAGAAAATCCTGTTTTATATAAATATTTTACAAAAAAGTCATTTTTTATTCGAAATTAGCTATTTACAAATTGATAATAAAGAATTTAATCACTACTTGTAAACCAATTAATATACCGGATTAATACTGAGGAAATCAGGAGCGGAGGAACCAGTTAATTGGATTCATTCTGGGAAACCAGAAGGGATGAGATACTCTTCCGCCATCCTACCCGTCAGCTAACTTCGTCGGCTAAAGCGAGGGAGGTCAAAAGACCGTAAAATCTGAGGGCTGTTTTGCTTGTAATTAAAACAAGATCGTCTAAAGATTAACAGTAGGTCTTTTTATTCTGCCAATGAATTAGAAAAAGGAATTTAGAAGACAGAACGCAAAGAGAGGCAAATCTTCGCTGGGCGCTAAGTAGACCTGATGACTTTTTCTCCGATTTTATTTTGTTGTTGCAAGTCATAATGCAGTTGGGGAAAAGTTTTATTCTCCACAGAACGATTATGATTTTGCATGTCTGCAAATACGGGGAGAAAGAAATCCAGGTCTATTTTTTGTGAAAACTGATGGTATTAACCTGAAAATTTCTCTCAATGCAATTAAGTTTGAGTTTAGGTAAATGGATAAGATTACTGAAATAAACTTGAAGAGGAGAGGTTGGTTAAAATGGGAATGATCGTACAAAAATTTGGTGGCACTTCGGTAGGAACTAAAGATAGAATTTTAAAAGCTGTTGATAAAATTATTTCCGCAAAGCAAAAAGGAAATGATGTCGTTGTTGTAGTATCTGCAATGGGAAAATCAACAGATGTACTGGTGGACATGGCAAATGAAATCTGTAATGAAGTACCTGAGCGGGAAATGGATATGCTTTTATCAACAGGAGAGCAGGTATCGATCGCTTTACTGGCTATGGCTTTACAGAGCAAGGGGTACTCTGCGGTCTCTTTAACAGGATGGCAGGCTGGAATCATTACGGAACCTGAACACACCGAAGCAAGAATAAAACAAATAGACACCTATAAAATACTGTCCCATTTTCAATTAGGACACATAGTGATTGTCGCGGGTTTCCAAGGAATTACAGAAAATGGGGAAATTACCACATTGGGGCGAGGAGGATCCGATACGACAGCCGTAGCGCTTGCAGCAATGCTCAATGCAGATTTGTGTGAGATTTATACGGATGTGGATGGTGTGTATTCCGCAGATCCGCGCATTGTGCCGACGGCAAAAAAAATAAAAAGTATATCTTTTGACGAAATGCTTGAAATGGCCAGATTAGGTGCGAGTGTTTTACATCCGCGTGCAGTAAAATGTGCGCAGAAAAATAAAGTAAGGTTAACGGTTCGATCAAGTTTCTCCAATGAAGAGGGGACTTTCATTCGGGGGATTTTTGGAATGGAGGATGACAGCCACGTTTGCGGCATTGCACATAGTGAAAATGTATTGTCAATAACAATTACCAATTTCCCAAATGAAGGGAATACTCTCTATTCCTTATTTTCCTTATTTATGGATTCACGAATTCATGTTGAATTTATCCATCAAAGTTCCAAAGATTTACCTAAAACGACTGTTTCCTTCGTTGTATCTAAGGAAAATGCAAAACGGACATTAAAATTCCTGGAAGAACATAGAGAAAGACTTCACTTTGACAGAGTGTATACTGAGACAGGATTAGCAAAAGTTTCGATTGTTGGTAAAGGATTGAGTTCTGCTCAGGATATCGTTGCAAGAATGTATATAGCACTTGCTTTTTCAAATGTTTCGACAAAAATGGTTAGCACATCGCAAAATAAGATTTGATGTATAGTCCCTGTAGATCGCATGGTAACTGTAGTTCGAACACTTCATTGTACCTTTGGTCTGGAAACAGCAGGGTTAGACATGGTTCATTGAACTTGCAAATTCTAAAAAAATATCTCTTTAAAGAATTTTGTATTGAAAGATGAATTCAAAGTAAAAAGCCAAAGTTAGGGTCTTTGGCTTTTTATGTTAGCAATAGTATGAATTTTTTGAATTCGAAACTTACTCCTCTAGAAACTTTTCTAAATTTATATCCACAATAAATACTCCTATTCTCTCCTCCATTTTCGCGTTTATATCACTATAACGGGACAGGACAGTACAAAGAGTTACATTTTGCTTGCTGGGCGTTAAGTAGACCATGAGTACTTTTTCTCCAATTATTGATTAATTTAACGAAATACCTTAATAGTATATCTTTTTTAGATATTTCCATATGGTTATCGTTGGCATTGATCTACTGGGGGACGAGTAAGCCATGGTCTATTTTTTGTTCCTGGATTTTAAAAGAATGTGAACTAAATGAATATTTCACCCCCTGGATTTTTATATTTTTTTTACACCTTTGCACGAAATTTTTACCCTATTTTTACGCGAAACGAAAGTAGAATTTATCTATGCCAAAGAGGTCACTCAATACTAAACAAAGATAATCACTGAATAAGTTTGAGGCTGAATTTTGGTGAATTTACTGAGATACACAGAAAAGGATTGAACCATAAGGGGGGAAATGAAAAATCTCTTGATCTTTGGTATCTCTTTAATCCGAAGTTTGAGTAAGCCGAACGAAGAGAATTTCCACTGTTTGATTAATCGTAAGCACTCAACAGTTGAAAACATGAGGAAGGAGGTTAGGTATGTTTAACAACGATTTTGTATCAATTATACTTTTTGTTTTAGCCTTTGCTATCTTTGGGGGATTTACTTTATTTAGTGAAAAAGCATGAGGAGGAAATCGGTATGCTTATACCAGGAATCATTGGAGTGGCTTTAATTGTTTATTTGACCTACGTCTTAATTAAACCTGAAAAGTTTTAGGATCCATTTAACAATGATGAACATATAGGAGGAACATCGAAATGACCATGGGATTAATCCAGGTAGTTGTGACCTTGGTAATTGCCATCTTACTGGTAAAACCGGTAGGCGCCTACCTTGTAAAAGTGTTTGATTATGAAAAAACAGACTTAGACCGGGTTTTTGGACCGGGAGAGCGGTTCATTTACCGTATGATTGGAGTCAAAGATAAAGAAACGATGGGCTGGAAAAAGTATGTTTTTGCCATGTTGCTTTCAAACTTTATCATGATGATTTTACTTTACATCATTTTCAGGATACAAAAGTATCTGCCTTTAAATCCAGATAAGATAGATAATATGCCTCCTGCTTTAGCGTTTAATACGGCGGCGTCATTTATTACGAATACAAACTGGCAGGCATATAGCGGAGAAAATTCACTTTCTTATTTTTCGCAAATGATCGCCATTACATTCCCAATGTTTACGGCAGCTGCTACAGGATTTGCAGTGGCGATTGCCTTTATTCGCGGATTAGTAGCTCGTCAGAATAACCTTGGAAACTTCTATGTTGACTTGGTTCGTGCCATCACACGTGTATTCTTGCCATTATCTTTTCTTGTTGCATTATTCTTGGTATTTCAAGGCGTACCTCAGACCCTGCATGGGTCGGTAAATGCCACAACATTAGAAGGCGCTAAACAAACGATTACGAGAGGTCCTGTTGCGGCATTAGAGTCGATTAAGCATATTGGAACAAATGGCGGCGGATATTTTGGCACCAACTCGGCACATCCGTTTGAAAATCCAACTCCATTATCTAATTTGATGGAAATTCTAAGTATGCTGCTGCTTCCTACTGCATTGGTATATGCATTTGGTTTAATGATTAAGAACAGACGTCAAGGCTGGTCCGTTTTCGCCGCGATGGGAATTATGTTTTTAATGTTTCTTGCGGTAGTCTTTATAGCTGAATATAAAGGAACTCCGGCATTAAATGCACTTGGTGTTCATGGAAATATGGAGGGGAAAGAGGTTCGGTTTGGTTTATCAGAATCAGCATTATTTACGGCTACGACCACAGCCGTTACAACTGGGACTGTTAATAATATGCACGATTCTTTAACTCCGATTGGCGGTCTGGTTCCGCTTGGGGAAATGATGTTAAATAACGTGTTCGGCGGAAAAGGGGTCGGGTTGTTAAATGGATTGCTGTATGTCATTTTATCCGTTTTTATTTGTGGATTGATGGTAGGACGTACACCAGAATTTTTAGGGAAGAAAATTGAGTCTAAAGAAGTGAAATTGGCTTCAATTGCAATTCTAATACACCCTGTACTTATTTTAGTTCCAACTGCGATTGCCTTGATGACACCTGGAGCGATTTCATCTATTTTAAATTCGGGATATCATGGCGTATCAGAGGTCTTATACGCTTTTACATCAGGAGCTGCAAACAACGGTTCAGCTTTTGGAGGTCTGACAGCGAATACCGACTTCTATAATATCTCAATTGGGATAGTCATTCTGTTGGGGAGATATATATCAATCATTGCCATGCTAGCAATAGCCGGATCTTTTGCTACGAAGAAAATGGTGGCTGCATCCTCGGGAACATTTCGAACGGATACACCATTATTCACTGGGATTTTAGTCGTGATTATTTTGGTAATCGGTGCACTAACGTTCTTCCCAGCACTTGCATTAGGTCCAATTGCCGAACATTTAGGAATGTTTCATTAAGGAGGATGTCTGATTATGGCAATACAAACAAAAACGCTATCAAAGGATTTGGTCTCGCAAGCCATTATTGATTCATTTAAAAAATTAAATCCCGTCGTGATGATTAAAAATCCCGTTATGTTTGTCGTCGAAGTGGGGACACTCATCACTCTGATTCTTTCGATTAAACCTGATATTTTTGCAGCTAGTACAGTTGGTCGTGGGTATAATATTGCGGTATTTTTTATCCTATTATTTACGGTGCTGTTCGCAAACTTTGCTGAAGCCTTAGCCGAAGGCAGGGGGAAAGCCCAAGCTGATACTCTCCGAAAAACGAAATCGGAGACAATGGCGAAGGTTCGTCAAAAAGATGGTTCATATAAAGAGCTTCCATCTACTTCATTAAGAAAAGGTGATATTGTTCGAGTCGATACGGGTGAATTAATTCCTTCTGATGGGGAAATTATTGAAGGTTTGGCTTCGATTGATGAATCTGCCATCACCGGTGAATCTGCCCCTGTTATTAAAGAGGCAGGAGGAGATTTCTCATCTGTAACGGGAGGAACAAGGGTTGTTTCTGATTACATTATCGTAAAAATCATGACTGACCCAGGTGAATCTTTTCTTGATAAAATGATTGCTTTAGTTGAAGGTGCTTCTCGGCAAAAAACGCCAAATGAAATTGCTTTAACGACTCTTTTGGCTGTGTTAACACTCATTTTCTTATTTGTCATCATGACGTTGGTGCCGATTGCCGACTACTTAAAAGTTCGTTTAGACGTGGCAACACTCATTGCTCTTTTAGTTTGCTTAATTCCAACGACAATCGGCGGATTGCTTTCCGCGATTGGGATTGCTGGTATGAACAGGGTAACTCAATTCAATGTGCTGGCGATGTCTGGTAAAGTAGTAGAAGCTGCCGGGGATATCAATACGATGATTCTTGATAAAACAGGAACCATTACTTTTGGAAACAGGATGGCAAGTGAGTTTGTACCAGTAGCCAATATTTCTGAACAGGAAGTTTCCTTAGCCTCTTTAAAAGCATCCGTAAAAGATGAAACACCTGAAGGACGGTCTGTTGTAGAGTTAGCCCGGAAGCAGGGTTTCGATTGGGATGAAAAGGAATACGAAGGAGCAGAAATTATTGAATTTACAGCAGAAACCCGAATGTCTGGCTTAAACCTGAAGAGCGGAACGCAAATCCGAAAAGGCGCAGTGGATGCCATCAAGAAATATATCGCTGCTCAAGGTGGAAAAGTTCCAGTAGATCTTGACAAGAGAGCCGATGAAATAGCCATGGCAGGGGGAACCCCGTTGGCTGTTGCCATTGATAAGACGATATACGGGGTTATCTATCTGAAAGATACCGTGAAACCTGGGCTGAAGGAACGTTTTGCAGAACTGCGTTCCATGGGGATTAAGACGATCATGTGTACAGGGGATAACCCATTAACCGCTGCGACCATCGCTGCCGAAGCAGGCGTTGATGACTTTATTGCCGAAGCAAAACCTGAAGATAAAATTGCTGCGATTAAAAAAGAACAAGATCAAGGTAAATTGGTGGCGATGACCGGTGACGGAACCAATGATGCTCCGGCTTTAGCACAGGCTGATGTAGGGTTAGCGATGAATTCAGGAACAATGGCTGCAAAAGAAGCTGCCAATATGATTGATTTAGACTCTGATCCTACTAAACTATTATCTGTTATCGCAATTGGAAAGCAATTACTGATAACACGGGGAGCATTAACCACTTTCTCGATTTCAAACGACATTGCTAAATATTTTGCGATCATTCCTGCGCTGTTTATTACGATGATCCCGCAGTTGCAAGCTCTTAATATCATGGGGCTGGCATCACCAAAATCGGCGATTCTGTCCGCGTTGATTTTTAATGCGATCATCATCCCGCTCCTCATCCCAATTGCGATGAAGGGGGCAAAATATAAAGCGATGAGTGCGAATAAACTGCTTTCTCGAAACCTTCTTATTTATGGACTTGGCGGGGTAGTTGTTCCTTTTATCGGTATTAAAATCATTGATTTGATTGTAACTGCTTTACATCTAGCGTAAATCAGGAAATCTGGAGGAGATTATTAATGAAGTCATTCCTAGTTGCCCTACGAGCTTCTTTGTTCTTAATGATACTATGTGGATTAATCTATCCTTTGGCAACAACAGCCGTTGCACAGGTGCTTTTTCACAAGCAAGCAGAAGGAAGTCTCGTTACTCAGAACGGAAAAGTACAAGGATCAGTGCTTTTAGCACAAGGTTTTAAAGGACCGCAGTGGTTCAAGCCAAGAACTTCAGCGGCAAAATATGATCCAACAGCTTCTGCTGCGACAAATGCAGCAGTTGCATCGAGTGATTATGTTAAAACTGTTAAAAACAACGTAAATCAAGTAAAAAAAGACGATCCTAATATCGGAAATTCAATTCCAGCAGATTTAGTCACTACGTCTGGTTCCGGCTTCGACCCGGATTTATCTCCTGAAGCAGCGAAAGCTCAAGTGCCAAGAATTGCAAAAGCAAGAGGTGTTTCAGAAAATCGAATCCAAGCGCTAATAAATGAACATACAAAAGGTCGATCATTGGGGATTTTTGGTGAGCCGCGTGTGAATGTTTTAGATTTAAACATCGCACTACAACAATTGAAATAATTCAAGGGGAGAGCCTTCTCTTCCCTTCTTTGTCTATTGCATGAAAGGAGGGGTAAATTTGGGTGAAGACCAATTTCGCAGAAAAACACCTGAGGAAATTTTAAAATCGATTCAAAAAATTCGAAGGGGTCATTTGAAAATTATCCTTGGTGCCGTTCCTGGTTCTGGAAAAACGTATCACATGCTGCTTGAAGGCAATAGTTTAAAAAAACGAGGTATTGATGTTGTTATTGGAAGTATTAGCACCTTAAATCGTCCTAAAATCAAAGAACAAATTGGCGAATTGGAAACTATTGCCTCCATTCATTGGATAGATCATGGTCAAGAAAAATATGACTTGGATGTAGACGGAATCATTGCCCGAAATCCAGAAGTTGTTTTAGTGGATAATCTGGCACATCATAATCGACCGGAGGCTACTAGACCTACTCGATTAGACGATATCAATTATCTTTTAAACATGAAAATTAGTATCATAACAACCGTTAATATATTTGAGCTTGAAGACGTAAAGGGGATAGCGAGTAAATTAACAGGTGGTAAAGTACAGGTCCATTGCAGTGTTCCCGAGGATACACTTGCTCTTGCAGATGAAGTAAAGCTATTGGATGTGACTCCGGAAGTGATCCTTCAAAGGATCCGTGAAGGTGCAATTGAGTCTTCCAACGATAAAAAACGAACAAGAGATAACCTATTTCACAGAGGAAATCTAGCTGTCCTTCGTGAACTCGCACTACGCTATTTAGCAGGGGAAGTAAATGATGACCTCGATGACTACCGTGAAAAGCATGGAATGACCGGTCCTTCGGGAGCTTCTGAAAAAATTTTAGTGACCGTTCAATACCATTGGAATGGATCCATTTTGGTTAGGCGCGGACAGCAGATTGCCAAAAGATTAGGTGGAGAATTGATTGTTGTTTGCTTTCAGTCGTCTAATAAGAAATTATCTAAAAATGAACTAACCTTTAAGCGAGCAATAATAAAGCTGGTAGAGAAAGTTGACGGCGAATTTGAGGAAGTTCCGATGGAGTCGGTTGCGGATCAAATTGTTCGATATGCCACGAAACACAATGTAACTAGAGTTGTAATGGGACAATCGAAACGAACACGGTGGGAGGAAATCGTTTACGGATCCATTATTAACAGAATCCTCCGGAAAACGAAGAATATCGATGTTTTTATTGTTGCGGACAGAGCAGAAAAGGATGGAGAACGTGTCATTCCAACCAAACAAAGGAAAAAAGATAAAGATAATCCTTATCGGAGACTCACTCTTGGGGAACTGGAAAACAAGATTAATCAAATAAATCGGGGAACATTAAAAGTATATATTGGGGCAGCACCCGGAGTAGGGAAAACGTATACGATGCTCCGGGAAGCCAACGAACTTAAGAAAAAAGGGATCGATATCGTCATTGGATTCCTCGAAACCCATGGGCGGAAAGAGACATTTGAACAAATTGGCTCTTTAGAAATCATTCCTCGAAAAAAGATTTTTTATAAAGGAACTGCACTTGAGGAAATGGATACTGATGCCATTATTGAAAGTAATCCAGAGGTTGTTTTAGTCGATGAGTTAGCCCATACAAATATACCTGGAAGCAAGTACCGCAAAAGATACGAGGATGTGGAGGTACTCTTAAAGGCAGGCATCTCGGTCATTTCCACGATGAATATTCAACATTTAGAAAGTCTCAATGATAGTGTGGAGCAAATAACAGGCGTGAGAGTGGGGGAAACCGTCCCTGACCATATCTTGCGAAAGGCAGATGAAATCGAATTGATTGATATCTCTCCAAAAGCGCTAAGGGAACGGATGAAGGAAGGAAGAATTTATGCTCCTGCAAAAGTGGAGCAAGCATTGAACCATTTCTTTAAAACCGGAAATCTTATCGCCCTTCGAGAATTAGCTTTACGGGAAGTGGCAGATGATGTGGATGAACGGCTTGAGGCATGGGAGAGAAAACGGACATTAAGAGGACCTTGGAGAAAAGAAGAAGTGATTTTTGTATGTACAAATCTGAGGCACGACAGTGAAAGGTTAATACGCAGAGGATTCCGGATTGCTTATCGATTAAAGGCTCTCTGGTACGTGGCTTATGTTAAAGACCATCACCCCTTAACCGACCAGGAGAAGGAAACATTAAATAAAATTCGACAACTGACAGAACGGCTCGGTGGGATATTTGAACAATACGAAACAGGCAATCGACGCAATATCTTTCGAGAATTGGTAAAGCAAATGAATGAGAAAAATGCGACTCAAGTTTTAATAGGCCAATCAGCCCGTACCCGTTGGGAGGAAATCAAAAAGGGGTCTGTTACGCAACGGTTGTTAAGAGAAGTACGCCATATGGATGTACTAATTGTGGCTGACTAAATATCAGCTCCATCATAGAAAGAAAGAGTAGAAAAAAGGTTTGGATTTTAAAATGGAAAGTAATCGAGTGAATCGTGTCTTGGAATGCACAGTTTGTAATTTACATGTCGTAGCAAATTCAAGGGACTGATGATAAGATGAATACTGATCAAGAAACATTATATTTCGGTTGCGAGAAGGGATATTTAGATATTCATACCCTAAAATATCGATGGTTTGGTGCCATATGGAAGTATCAGGGCAGTTTGAAAATTGTAATGGGATATTGGTTTGGTGATAGTGCGAGTGAGATTCGTAAGCAAATACAATTATACGGGCACACACATTCTTGTGAGACGAAAGACCTTCAAGAAGTTTACTCTACCATTCGGGATCTACAAAAAGAACAAGACTGGAAACAACGGTCACGTTTGTCGATTTTCGCAATATTCAAAAGCCCATGGAAAGACGTAAAATCGGGATGGTATATTCTTCGTTCCCGAAAGACCTACCCTTGCTATGTTTCTGCAATACAGAAAAAGAAACTCTCCATCTGGTTAGAACACGTGTCCGTTTGTGAAACAGAAGAGCATCTTAATGAATTCCTTGCAAAGGTCAATCAGGAGCATAATATTCAACTCCGATCATTAAATGAAGATAGCGATTTAAGATGGAATAATAATGGAAACTTATCCTTATAGAGTGATTAGAATATGGGTAAAAGTCAGAGGAGGTGGTAAATGATGGATGAAGAACAATGGGAAAGTAGTGTAGGAACCATTCGTTCCACAGGAAAAAGGTACGGTGAACTCACTGTTTTTTTAGGTGCATCAAGTGGGGTTGGTAAGACTTATACAATGTTAGACGCTGCTTGTATCAAGCAGGAAGAGGGACAAGAAATTTTGATTGGTTGGTTGGAGGAGTACGATCGTTACGAGAAGAAGGATAGAATAAAAGAGTTACCTATTATAAAACCTCGCCTTATTCAAGATGATGAACTCCATTGTTTTGAAATGGATGTTGAAGAAATTTTAAATCGCCACCCACAACTTGTACTAATTGATGAATTGGCACATTCCAATGCACCCGGTTCACCGCGTGCAAAGCGTTATCGGGATGTGGAAGCGATATTGATGGCTGGAATAGATGTCTATACTACGTTAAATATTTACGAAGTAGAAAGTTTAAAAGACATTGTTTCTAAAATTATCGGTATGGAAGTTATTGAAACTGTACCCGATAAATTCCTCGAACGTGCAAGCCAAATTCGTTTGGTGGACAGTCCATCAGATGAAATCATTCGGAGATTCCAAGAAGGAAAAATCCGAACCATTCCTAAAAACATTGATGCCTGTAAGTTCTTTCGTCTTGGAAATATCATTGCACTTCGAGAAATGGCACTTCGTTATGCTGCGGGGCAGGTAGATCACCAGTTAGATGAATATATGCATTCGAATAAAATCCCTGGTCCATGGCCAGTTTCGGAAAAAGTAATGGTCTGTGTTAGTGCCAGTCCTTTTTCGAAACAGCTCATTCGAATGGCTCGGCAAATGGCGAGCAGCCTTAAAGCGGAGTGGATTGCTACTTATGTTGAAACACCTCGCAGGCTTCCGAAGAGTGAGCAAGAACGTTTAGCGCTTTCAAGTAATCTTCAATTTGCAGAAGAACTTGGTGCCACCGTAATGACTATAACCGGAAACAGCGTGGCTGAGGAAATCTTGGAGCTAGCCCGAAATCAGAATGTAAAACAAATTGTAATTGGCAAGCCAAGGTATTCTCGTATTTGGGAGTGGATTCATGGTTCTGTTGTAAATCAAGTCATTCGAAATAGTCATGAAATTAGTGTGCATATCATTCCGGGTAAGGTTGAGAGCCGTCACGACAAAAAGCATATTACTGTTTCCAGAGAGAATTTGAAATGGAGTCCATATTTTATCATTACAGTATCTGTAGCTTTGCTTACCATACTTTTAAGGATATTTGGTCTAACATTTGATTTAGTAAACATTGCGCTTCTTTACTTGTTTCCCGTACTCTTTGGATCAGTCCGCTTTGGGATTGGACCTTCATTCTATGCTGCTGGGATTGGGGTTCTTGCTTTCGATTTTTTTTTCGTTCCTCCAGTGTATAGTCTTACGGTGTCCGATTTACGTTATATGATTTCTTTCGTTGTGTTTTTGGTGGTTGCAACCCTTACGGCAAGTCTTGCATCCAGATTAAGGTACCAATTGCATGAGGTTAGACAACGGGAAACAATCACTTCAACATTGTATGCGTTAAGTCGTCAAATGACGGCAGTTACTGATTTGAGTGCAGCTCTTAAAAGTATGGTTCGGCAAATATCTGAAACCATCGGTGCCCAAGTATCCATATATTTGCCTTCGGAAACAGGTGAGTTGCGATTAACAGAATATTCGAGTGGAGATTTGACCTGGGGTCAGCGAGAACTAAGTATGGTAATAGTAAAATGGGTATATCGAAACGGGGAGATAGCAGGCAATGGAACACAAACCTTACATGACTCTCCTGACTTATATATCCCTCTGAAAACGGAAGACCAAATACATGGAGTGTTGGCTGTCCATTTAAAAAATCAAAATTTGGTGGTAACTCCTGACCGAATACAGTTAATTGAAGCCCTCACAAGCCTCTCCGCAATGGCAATTGCCCGAATAAAACTTCAAGAGGAAGCGAAGGTTGCCCATTTAACTGCTGAATCGGAAAGGTTACGAACCGCTCTTCTTGATTCAATCTCTCACGAATTACGTACTCCTCTCGCTACAATTATTGGTTCCGTGACGGCTTTGATAGATGGGGACGCGGTGTTTAGTTCGAATGATCGCAACGAACTCCTATCGACCATTCGTGAGGGAGCCATGCGAATGAATCGCCTAATTACTAATTTATTAGGAATGGTTCGCATTGAGAGTGGGATGTTACGCTTACGGAAGCATTGGTGTGGCCTTGAAGACATTGTAGGGGTTGCCTTAACTCAGGTAAACGACTCACTTCAAAATCGTGTTATCCGATTGGCGATCGATGAATCCATTCCCCCAATCGAAGTGGATGACGTACTTTTGGAGCAAGTTTTAGTTAATGTATTAAGCAATGCTATTAAGTATTCACCTGATCGAAGCGTAATTGTACTTTCTGCCAAGAAAAACAAAAATGTGATTGAAATTGCGATTAAAGATGAAGGGGTAGGAATTCCCCCGCATGAATTAGGTCGCATATTTAGTAAATTTTACCGGGGGGAATCTACAAAAAATATACCTGGCACCGGGCTTGGCCTAGCCATCTGTAAAGGGATTATTGAAGCACATGGGGGGACCATTCGAGCAACAGAAAACAGTCCAAAAGGAACCGTCATTACGGTTTCTATTCCCTTGCTTGATCCACCCTTTTTGCGAACTGAAAATCTACAAGAAGAAGGTGTAGAAACCTCATGACAAGTTCTGGAGGAAAAATACTGGTTATCGATGATGAACCCCAAATTCAAAAGTTATTACGTGTTACGTTGCAGGCCCACGGGTTTGAAATTGTCGCGGCATCATCGGGGGAAGAAGGTATCCTTAAAACGACAATGGTTCGCCCAGATCTTATAGTATTGGATTTAGGATTACCTGATATTACAGGTATGGAAGTTCTTCACCGCATTCGCGAATGGACCCAAATACCGATTATTGTTTTGACGGCAAAGGACCGGGAAGAAGATAAGATTACTGCACTAGATAGTGGAGCGGATGATTATGTGACGAAACCTTTTGGAATGGGTGAACTCCTTGCTCGGATTCGGGTTGCATTAAGACATAATGCTAAATCACAGGATGAACCTATCTTGGATTTTGGAAGGCTTGTAATTGATTTATCTGGGCGAACTGTTGAATTAGATGGCGAGAAAATTAAACTGACCCCAACGGAATATGAACTTTTGAAAATACTTGCTACGAATGCTGGTCGTGTTATGACTCATAAACAATTGCTTCAGCAGGTTTGGGGTGGTCATCAATATAATACGGATAGTCATTATTTGCGAGTATATATCGGGCATTTGCGAAAAAAGATTGAAACTGATCCCGCTAGGCCGAAATTTATCATTACAGAATCGGGAATTGGTTATCGATTTATGACAAATACTTAATTTTTACCTTAACTTATTCGTTTTTTTAGTTGATTCAGTGTTAAAAAACTAATGAATTCATTTACAGTGTGGACCTTTCAAATGGAACTGGTTTTTATGCTAATCTTAATAAAGCCATTTTTTCCATTAATACTGGAAAAACCGGCTTTTCGACTCCTGTACTTTTATTTCTAAGTGTTATGTGAATTCTTTATTATCCATTGGGATTGTAATAGGTATAATAGATTTATTCTCTTATTTGGTTAATGCGGGTTTATAAAAAATTGCTGAAATATAAAGCAATGGGAACAAGAGTTGAAGATTGGGTTGCTGCGGCAGCCCTTTTTCTTGGTGTGCCAGG
>NZ_JBCNAD010000006.1:0-102088 GCF_050477905.1 Neobacillus pocheonensis
TCATTTAATTAGGTCACTCTAAAAAATAGGATAAGGTTTCTTTTATACTCGTTTTTCTTCGGGAATTTTTAATCCTTTTGCAGAGAATAACTTTGTTTTTGATAAAGAATAAATCGTTAATGCAGTCCAAATAAATATGAAGGCGAGAAGCTGAATTTTTGAAAAATGCTCGTTATAAACAAAAACGCCTAACAGCAGTGTAATCGTTGGAGCAATATATTGCAGAATACCCAGTAATGAGAGTGGGATTTTTTGTGCCCCTTTTGCAAAATAGAGCAGTGGTATGGCCGTAGCAGCACCAGCACCTATTAGGAGCAAGTCAGTTCGGAAACCTGCAGTTAAAAATGAATTGGATTTATTAAAAAATAAGATGATTATATAAATCGCTGCAAGGGGTGCCACTACTAAGGTTTCTAATGTTAATCCAACAGCAGAATCGACATGAATTAATTTTTTAGCTAACCCATACAATCCAAATGAAACAGCGAGAGCGATAGCAATCCAAGGAAAATTACCATGTGATACAGTAATAATCACTACGCCAATTCCAGCCAAAACGAAGGATGCATATTGAGGAATCGATAATTTCTCCTTCAGAACTACCATTCCCAATAATATACTCACTAAAGGATTTATATAATAACCGAGGCTTGCTTCAATCATATGTCCACTATTAACTGCCCAAATATAAATAAACCAGTTTACGCTGATTAGAAGTGAGGCAATAATTAATGCATACATTTGGTTTTTGTTTTGCGCAAATCCCTTAAAAGTCTGGATAAATTGGCCCCATTTTTTTGTGAAAATAAGAACAACCACCATAAAAATAAATGACCAAAAAACGCGGTTTGCGAGAATTTCCTTTGCATTTACATTGTCTAAAAACTTCCAGTAAATCGGCAATAAGCCCCAAAGCAAATAGGAAAAGCCAGCATGGATGACTCCTTGTTGTGTTTCCGTTTTTTTCATATCTCTCCTTAATCCCCTTATTCTTTCTAGTATCGAAATATTTATTATTATAACGTGAAATAACCAAAATTGGGGATATTTTTGCCTGTTAATCTAATCCATGAAAAAAGCAGGCGGAAATCAAACCGCCCGCCTGCCATTTTTATTTAATTATTTTTTACAGCTTCCATTTCTTTTTGACGAAGTTCAATCCGGCGAATTTTACCAGAAGTTGTTTTCGGAAGTTCACTCAAATACTCTATTTTTCTAGGATATTTATAAGGGGCCGTCAGCGTTTTTACATGCTCTTGAAGGTTTTTCGTCAATTCAGGATCATTGTGATCGACATCCTCTTTTAAGACAACAAATGCTTTAACAATAAAACCACGGATTTCGTCTGGGCTGGCTACAACCGCGCATTCTTTTACATACGGATGTTTAACAAGAGCATCCTCTACTTCAAACGGTCCAATCGTGTAACCAGAACTAATGATAATATCATCACCACGTCCCTCAAACCAGAAATAGCCTTCCTCGTCCATTTTCGCTTTATCTCCAGTAACATAATAATCGCCGCGGAACTGCATCGCTGTTCTCTCCGGATCTTTATAATAATTTTTGAATAATGCTGGAGTCTCTACGTGTACGGCGATATCACCTACTTCTCCGACTGCACAAACCTGACCTTCATCGTTAATGATTTCAACTCTATTACCTGGAGTCGGCTTGCCCATGGAACCCGGCTTCAATTCCATTCCTTTAGTAACACCAACAAGTAATGTATTTTCCGTTTGGCCATAACCATCACGAACATTCACATTGAAATATTTTCTAAACGTATCAATTACTTCACGATTTAGCGGCTCCCCAGCTGAAACAGCGCTATGAAGATTTGGCAGCTTGTATTCCGTTAAATTATCAACCTTTGCCATAATCCGATATTCTGTCGGTGTACAACAAAGAACATTGACATCATATTTTTGCAGAAGACTTAAATACTTTTTCGGCTCAAATTTTCCGTTATATACTAATCCAGTTCCACCTGAGCCAAGTACAGAAAGAAAAGGACTCCAAATCCATTTTTGCCACCCAGGACTCGCGGTAGCCCAAACCGTATCTCCTTCTTCGATACATAGCCATTTTGGAGCAGCGGTTTTTAAATGTGCAAAAGCCCATCCATGTGTATGGACTACTCCTTTTGGATTTCCGGTTGTACCTGAAGTATAGGATAAAAAGGCCATATCATCTCGAAGCGTTTCAGCCAATGAGAATTCTTCTGAATGCCCTTTCATTTCTTCGTCTAAATGAATCCAGCCTTCTTCCTTTGCCCCAATCGTAAATTTCACAAGTGGCTGAGAGGCTTTAATATTAACAAACTGGTCCACATAAGGATAATAACTGACAACTGCTTTCACATCACCATGTGAGATTCGGTATTGTAGATCTTTTTCTCGTAACATTTCTGAACTTGGAATAACAACCATCCCTGCTTTTAATGCAGCTAGATAGACAACGTAGGCTTCGATCAATCTCGGGATGATTACGAGAACGACATCGCCTTTTTTCAAGCCGTTTTGTGCAAAAACATTTCCAGCCTGGTTAATGTGTTTTAATAGTTGTTCATATGTAACTTGCTTTGTTTCGCCTGATTCATTTTCCCATTTTAATGCTACCTTGTTTGGATCCTTGGCAAATCGCTCTACTTCTGACACAAGATTATACTTATCTGGTGCAATTAAATCTTCTCGTTTCATTCTTCTCCCCCTCGAATTTTGATTAAATATCCCACAGAATTTATTATACATAATTATTTTAAAATTTTAAATTATTATTCATTTGAAAATATTTTTAGTCAAAAAAAGAGAGCGAGGCTTGCGCCTCACTCTCTGTAGCCATCGTATTTATTTGTGATTAACGAGCAAATCCGCCGCCTAATTGAGATTCAGCCATAGCGACTAAACGCTTAGTGATTTCACCACCAACAGAACCGTTGGCACGTGATGTAGTGTCTGCACCAAGTTGTACACCAAACTCAGTTGCAATTTCGTACTTCATTTGGCTAAGAGCTTGTTCAACACCAGGAACTAGTAGTTGATTAGAGTTGTTATTTTGAGCCATGTGATAATCACCTCCTTGTGAGTATAGAATGTGTAGAACTCACAAGGTTCATTCTAAATAACAATTGGTAATTATTCACAAAAACGTCACATATACAATTTAGAATAATTCATTGAATTCTGATCGATGTTCACTTTCTGGTTTGATTTTAAGAGTTTCAACCTCTTGCACAGCTTCTTGAATTAATGGTTCAAAATCAAAAAAGCTTTCATACTGGTTTACTTTTTCTCGTTTCGGTTTTGTTTTTGGAGATGATGGCACAAAAATCGTGCAGCAATCTTCAAATGGGCGAATCGAAATATCGAGGGTATCAATTTCCTCAGCGATTTTAATAATATCCGTTTTGTCCATCGAAATCAAGGGACGAAGAATCGGGGTATTTGTCACTTCGTTAATCGCATACATACTTTCAAGCGTCTGGCTGGCCACCTGTCCTAGGCTCTCTCCCGTAATAATTGCAAGACCCTCTTGTTTTTTTCTGATTTCATCTGTAATTCTAAGCATCATTCTTCTCATCGATGTCATCGAATAATTTTCGGGTACCTGCTCTCGAATAGCCTGCTGGATATCAGTGAACGGGACGATATGCAGCGTCATTGAGCCGAAAATTCCAGCAAGCTTTTTCGTTAAATCGATGACTTTTTCCTTTGACCTCTCACTCGTAAATGGTGGACTAAAAAAGTGAACAGCTTCGATTTCCACTCCCCGCTTCATGGATAAATATCCTGCTACCGGACTGTCAATGCCTCCTGAAAGCATCAACATGGCTTTTCCACTGGATCCGACTGGAAGACCACCAGCACCTTGAATGGTTTGAGATGATAAATAAATAGCTTCCTTTCTGATTTCAACTCTTAGATTGATATCAGGTTTCTTCACATCCACTTTTAATCCTGGAATATTTTTTAACAGATGGGCCCCAATTGTTTGATTGATGCCGTCTGTATTCAATTCAAACGTTTTGTCAGACCTTTTCGCCGTGATTTTAAAGGTTTGGCCATCCTTAAATTGAGATTTAACTAACTCTAAGGAGGACTGCTTTAATGTCTCTACATCCTTTTCAATTTTAATTGCCGGACTATAGGATTGAATCCCAAATATATTCTTTAATTTTTCAATGATCTCTATCCCATTTTCACCATTTAGTAATACATACATTCGATCACGACTTGCTTCAATTTTCACTTTTGGAAATGGGGCAAGGGCGATACGTACACTTTTTTTCAATTTATCAATAAATTTATTACGATTTCTACCTTTTGTCGATATCTCTCCATAGCGGATTAAAATACGATCATAATTCATCTATTTCATAACCTTTCGTAATTGGTTTGCAATTTTTTCGATTGCGATGAGGACTGCTTTGGCTTCTTCTTCCGTATTATCAAAAGATAGGCTGATTCTGATGGCGCTATCCGCTAGATTTTCCGGTACACCCATGGACAAAAGTGTTTTGCTTGGCGATTTCTTCTTTGAAGAACAGGCACTAGTTGTTGACACGAAAATACCTTTCTGCTCGAGAGCATGGATAAACACTTCTGATTTTATCCCTATTAAGGAAAAATTTAGTATATGTGGTGCTGTGTATCGTTCGGGCGTATGAATTTGAATGCCTTCCATATCTGTTAACCCTCTTCGAAGCAGATTTTGAATGATTTTCATTTCTGCGATTCCTACTCCACTTTTTTCCATTGTCATCCTGAGCGCCTTAGCCATGGCAACTGCACCAGCAACATTTTCCGTGCCGCTGCGCATCTTCCGTTCTTGATTACCTCCAGAAAATAATGGCGTCAGCCTTAAGCCGTCACGAATAAACAAGGCGCCTGTCCCTTTTAATCCATGAAATTTATGAGCTGAAATGGAACAAAGGTCAACTCGATTTTCATATAAAGAAACGGGAATTTTCCCGACAGCCTGAACTGCATCTACGTGAAAAAGGATAGATGGAAAATTTTTAAGGATCTTTCCAATTTCTTCAATCGGCTGTACCGTTCCAATTTCGTTATTTACTTGCATAATGGAGATTAATATCGTATCCTTACGAATTGACTTTTCCACATCTAATGCAGAAACTATTCCGTTTTTATCTACTGGAAGTATCGTGATCTCATAGCCCTCCTGCTCTAGATACTCCATTGCCTCACGGACCGAGGCATGCTCTATACTAGAAGTAATTAAATGGCGCCCTTTATGCTGATTTAAAAAGGCAGCACCCTTTATGGCGATGTTGTTACTTTCCGTACCTCCAGAAGTAAAATAAATCTCATTTGCTTTTACCTTTAAAAGGCTGGCTACTTGTTCTCGAGCCTGTGATAAAAGCTTTTCCGCTTGTCCGCCCATACTATGCAAGGAAGAGGGGTTGCCAAAATAGTCACTGGATACCTTCACAAAAGAATCCAATACTTCTTTATAGGGTTTTGTCGTCGCACTATTATCAAAATAAATCATTTTCTACTCCTCCATCAAAATAAAATCTTATCATAAACATATTCTTTTAAAAAGCAAAGAAAAAAACCGATTCGTGCCAAAATGGCAAAATCGGTTTTTCTTTCTTATTCCGAAACAGCAGAGGCTTTTATTTTCTTTAATGCTTCAGGGTCAATAATCTCCAAGGATGTAGCAGCCTGCTCTAAAGCTTCTTGATAATCATATTGTCTAAATGCTGCTTCAGCATCTGATAATCCTTTAGCCACCGCTGAATTATGTCGTCTATAGCGATTTCCATATTGGATAGCCTTTTCAGCAAGCGTTGCATTCTCGATCAATTCAATCGTTGAATTCAGGAGCTTATCAACCGTTAATACCGCAATTTCTAAATACTGATTAAGTGCAGAAATGTTAAGCGGCTTTTCCTCAAGTTGATACCTGACATTTTGAATACTTTCGTTTGTATCTTCATAAAGATATTTATAGTCTTCAGGTAAGCCAGGAACATTGCTCTTATTCACGAGCCGTACTGTCTCACCCACCTTTTTAGTGAGTTCTATTAGTTTTTCCCTTGCCTCAATTTCATCCTTCCTCAGAGCTTGGAGTTTATAGGCAAATGCCTGCTGTCCTTCAAGAATGATCTCTAATTGTTCTTTAATTTCGGCTAATTCCTCACTGAGGACTGTTTGGGCTGTTTCATTAATCTTTAATTTCTCAAATAGGATATCATAATGTTTATAGACTGTGGCGAGTTCTTTATCAAGGTTTCTCATTATTTCAAAATCTTCATCTAATAACTGATATCTTTCTTGAATATGAAGAAGTTCATTTGAAAGGTTCTTATTATCCTCCTCGGCCAAATCAAAAAGGCTGCTTGTCTGCTTTTCATGCTTCTGTACGAAATGCTTGGCATGAACTTCTTTTTCTAATAGGTCAAAAAGTATATCAATTCTGTCTTTAACTTCTTTAATTCCTTCTTCTGCTTGTTCCATTTCTGTCTTTTCAATAAATACTATTATTTCTGTAAGTTTTTCTTCTAAGCGAATTTTTTCTTGTTGGACATTTATATGTTCTAAGTAATAACCCTGTTCAGTCATTTCCTTGTATCCATCGAACACATCAGAAAGCTGGTTTGGAAGCAGCGATTGACATTCTATTAAGTATTGCGGGATTGCATTCATATTGTTTCTAATCGAACCTAGTTTACTATGCATCAGTAGGACTACTTCACGCGCTTCAAGATAATTGCCGTTTTCCGTTTTTTCATCATACTCATGGAATTTTTGCGAAACTTCCCCCAATTGAATCTCTAAATACTTTTCGGCATTGCCAAAACTGTGACGATGGGCAAGGAGCATTTTCTTCGATTCTCGGTATTGTTCTTTTAATTCCTCTATTTCTACTCTGTTTTTCTCCTCGCTGCCAACAAGTTCATGGAGTTCTTCCAAAATATTTTTTATTTGGTCTTCTGTTTCCTGGAGTTTATCCTCAATGTTTTGCTGTACTTCTTTTGACTTCTTAAATCGGTACTTGTCGATGTACTCTTCCGCGTCAAAAAGCATCTCTTCTAAGTCTGGAAGCTTCACGGTTACGACGTCATCCCATTGGTTCCTCCAATGCTCAAAAAGCTCCTCGGTTTGTCCGGTCATATTAAGTTGCTTTACCTTTGACATTTCATCCAGGATGGGACGATTCATTAAATCAATTTTCCACGCTTCCAAACGATCCATCTCTTTAAAATACTTTTTCTTTATAAAATATCCTACTACAAAAAGAGCAAGTAATAGGAAGAAAAGTCCAATGAAATACTTCACATAAAAGCCTCCTAGCTCAATCACAATAATTCTATTCAAAGCATTTTTTACATCTATGTAAAAAGATTAATTTAAGTTCTATTCAATGCTTTTATGATAACATGTAAACGACAATTTTTGACTATTATTTTCAATTTTTTTGTAAAATGAAAAAAAAATAGCGCTTGACGCTATTTTAGAACTGCTCCCTTTTTAATTGGCACATCCGAGCATAAAGTTTTATCTATCCACTGGTTGATATCTTTTAAATATTTTTGTTCAAAAAATTGCTCATTTGGAAATACATATAACACTTCTCTCATATAATGTGTATTCATAAAGGGCATCATGATTAAACCCTTAAGTTGGATAATTAAATAGGGGATTGAATGCGGGCGGAATTCTCCCCATTCAAATCCTCTTTCAAATATTTTTTGAAGGTAATATTTCTCTTTTAATGAATATGTTGACATGATTTCCCTAACTACCTGAGAATCCATCGACATTTCCCGATAGACAAAACACGCTAACTGAATGTTTGCGCATTGAAAATGCAGTAGATCGGCGACAATTCGCTTTAAGCAAGCTTCTGCGCCTCTTTCAATTGAGAGGTAGGCTTCTTCCATTTTGCCGATATATTGTTCAAAAAAATGGGTAAAGCAATATTCTAACAAACCTGCTTTATTTTCAAAATGGTAAGCAATGGTTGCCGAATTTACTTTTGCCATGGCAGCAATATCTCGGATTGACGTTCCATTGTACCCTTTTGAATTAAACAACAATACGGCGGCTTTAACGATTGCTTCTTTTGAATTTTTCTTCATCAGCTTTCCCCCCCCAATTAAAACACCGATTTTCCCCTTATTATAATGATTCTTTGTGTCACAGTAGATTCCTTTATGAAAATATCGACAAAGTCTGCCTATTTTCATCTAATTTTGATAAAATAGACTATAAATTTTAAAAGAAATAGGTGAAATTCAATGTTTAACGTCGAAATGTTTACGGGGAACCGCGAAGAAAATTATGAACTCGTAAAAAAACAACTGCAGGCACTCTTACATGATGAAAAAAATCAAATCGCAAACCTTAGCAATGCCACTGCCCTGCTAAACCAATTCCTTGACCGTGTCAATTGGGTCGGATTTTATTTAATGGATACAAATGGGGAACTTGTTCTAGGGCCATTCCAAGGTTTGCCTGCATGTGTCCGGATTCCGCTTGGCAAGGGTGTATGTGGGACTTCTGCATTGAAAAAGGAAACAGTGCGTGTCATGGATGTCCATCAATTTCCAGGCCACATTGCCTGTGATGCCGCATCCCAATCAGAGATTGTCATTCCACTAATAAAGGGCGAACAATTGATCGGTGTATTAGATATTGATTCACCAGAAAAAAACCGATTCGATGAATTAGATCAACAAAAACTGGAAGAATATACAGCTATATTAATAGAGCATCTTTAAAAACATGGCACGGTAAAACTACCGTGCCTTAACTTACTTTCATGTTATCATCTTGCGAAACAACCTTATTCTTGCCTGTTCCTTTAGCGTTATAAAGTGCTTCATCTGCCCGTTTAAATAAATAATTATAGGAATCATGCCGATCTTTATTCCAGTAGGAAACACCACATGAGATGGTTATGCGTGGATTAGTACTTTTTGCTACCTTCTCGACTAATCTATTTGCAATGCCAATCCCAGTATCAAGTGTGACCCTTGGGAGATAAACAGCTAGTTCTTCTCCACCCCAACGGGCACCGATGTCGTTCACGCGAATATTGCTATTAATAATATTTGCTACTTGGATGAGAACTTCATCACCAACCTGATGGCCATGCGCATCATTTATTTCTTTAAAATTATCAATATCAATGAGGATAAATGTACCTTCTTCGTCCTTATCCATTGACCATTGAATTTGTTCATCTAAATATTTTCGGGAATGAAGCTTTGTTAGATGGTCTGTGATTACCAATTTTTCTAATTCTTCGCGAAGCATGGAATTAGATAGAGCTAAGGAAGCATGGTGTATTAACGATTGCAAAAGCTTAAATGATTCAAATGAAAAAAAATAAGGTTTTCGATGCATGACAATAGAGAAACCATTCAAATTTTCACTTTGTATCATTGGAATCGCCATTATTGAATGAAAGCGTTTAAGGTTATTAATTTTAGAAAGATTAAAATCTCCTATAAAGAGTGATTCTTTTTCCATTAGAATTCTTGCTTTTATAGGTTCAATATAGATACGTGCTTGTTTTGTAAAAAAGGAAGGAGTAGACCCAGGAAGTACTTTGATATCCTCTTGTTCATCACTGAATAAAAAGAAACCAACTTCCTGTGCTTTAAAGGAAGACTTTATTTGTTCTGACATGTAGGCAAGGGTTTCTTCTAAACGAAGATTAGAGTTTAATCGGTGCGAGGTTTCATTTATTAATCTTAAGTTTGAAATAACCCGCCTTGACTGCTGATAAAGGATCGCATTTTCTAAAGCTTTTCCCACACTTTCAGCCAATAATTTAATGAATTCTGCCTCGCTTTTCGGAAATTCACCTGCATTTGGTACAATTACCTGCAAGACCCCGTAAATACCTTGAATCCCTTTTATCGGTTCGTAAAGAATGGCATGCTTGCCTGATTGTTCAAACTGACTTTCTCCAGTTATATAGGTGTTTATTGCCGATAAGTTTTCGTTGTCATATTCTAATTCTAAAATAGGAAGATCATTATGGCTGTATGTATCCTGAGACAACTGTAGGTAATAGGAATAATCAGGATATATGTCTTGGAGGATGACGAATATTTCTCCCAAAATTGTATCTTTATCAAGTGTGGAATGAAGTTTTTCAGAAATACGAAATAGCTTCTCATATCTTTCTGCTTGCAATATTAGATCTCTTTCGAGAATATCCATACTATCCCCACCTAATTGTCATAACCATTATTAAATTCCAAAAATATACATCATATCCTAATTATAGTTAATTTCTTGATGTTTTTGGAATAATATTTTGATAATTTATAAATTTTTTCAATGAAATTTTTTTTCTACTTCATCTGTTTTAAAAATCATACTTGACTTACCATGAATAAAAAATATATAATACTCTTTGTGTAAAATATTGCAGCCTATGTGAACAAATTATATGTCACATTTTGTTCCTCGTAAGAGCAATTGTTCTTTCGAAGGTGCATCTTGTAACCCTTAGCTGCTAGGGCGAAGGTGCATGAAAACAAAATGGCTTTAATGATGTTTCATAACGGTTTTTATTTTACCAAAATAAAAACACAGAGGAGGAGTCATTCATGGCTCGTTATACCGGCCCAAGCTGGAAATTATCCCGTCGTCTTGGAATCTCTCTAAGCGGCACAGGTAAAGAATTAGAAAAGCGTCCTTACGCTCCTGGACAACATGGTCCAAACCAACGCAAAAAGCTTTCTGAATACGGATTGCAATTACAAGAGAAGCAAAAGCTTCGTCACATGTATGGAATCAATGAGCGTCAATTCCGTAATTTATTTGATAAAGCTGGCAAATTAGCTGGTAAACACGGTGAAAACTTCATGGTTCTTTTAGAATCACGTCTTGATAACGTAGTTTACCGTTTAGGCTTAGCTCGTACTCGTCGTGCGGCTCGCCAATTAGTTAACCACGGCCACATTTTAGTTAACGGTTCACGCGTTGATATCCCATCATTCCGCGTAACTGCTGGCCAAACAATCAGCCTTCGTGAAAAATCACGTAACCTTGACGTGGTTAAAGAAGCAGTTGAAGTGAACAACTTCGTACCTGATTTCTTAACTTTCGATGCTGACAAGCTTGAAGGTACTTTCACTCGCTTACCAGAGCGTTCTGAACTTCCAGCTGAAATTAACGAAGCTCTTATCGTTGAGTTCTACTCTCGTTAATAACAATGAAACCCCAAGCCATTACGGTTCGGGGTTTTTTTGTTTTATTTTCTATTGATTAATTTAATGGACATCCAATATCCAAAGCCTAGCAGGGCATAGATTAATACAAGTACGATTGAAGTCAATACCCGTTCGCGGACCGCTCCATCTGCTAAAAGAACTGGTCCTAGTCCGAAAAATGTCACAAGGGCAATGAGAATGAGAAAGAATGCATGCAATACATATTTCATTTGCTTTCACCCCATTTATTTCATCTTATTTAATTAGACGAAAAAAAAAGGCCTTGGATTCACCAAGTGCCTTACTAATTTTTTCTAGTAGTTAATTAATGTGTATTTCTTTTTCCCTCTTCTGATGATAGTAAACTGACCCTCAATTCGATCTGTTTCCTGCAGGAAGTAAGCAGTATCAGTGATTTTTTCACCATTTACAGTTACGGCTCCATTGGTAATATCTTCACGTGCTTGTCTTTTAGACGGTGAAATCTTCGCTGCTACTAATAGATCGACTAAATTCTCTTCATTTGCTGCGGCATATGACGGTACATCCTTAAAGCCCTGCTTAATTTCCGATGCTGAGAGGTTTCTCACATCGCCGCTAAATAGTGCTTGTGAAATCTTAATTGCCTGCTCTAGTGCATCCTCACCATGGATAAGGCGAGTCATTTCTTCTGCTAAAACCTTTTGTGCTTTCCGAAGATGCGGTTCTTCTTCAACTGCTTTTTCTAATTGCTCGATTTCCTCATGTGATAGGAAAGTGAAAATCTTTAAGTATTTCACGACATCAGCATCAGCAGCGTTAATCCAGAACTGGTAGAACTCGTAAGGCGTCGTTTTCTCTGGGTCAAGCCAAACTGCACCGCTTTCTGTTTTTCCGAATTTTGTTCCATCCGCTTTTGTTACCAGTGGAATAGTTAAACCATATGCCTTAGAACCTTCCGACTCGATTTTCCGGATTAATTCGAGACCGGATGTAATGTTCCCCCACTGGTCGCTGCCGCCGATTTGTAATTTACAGTTATGATTCTGGTATAAATGAAGAAAATCCATTGCCTGCAAAATCGTGTAGGTAAATTCAGTAAATGAAATACCTGTTTCAAGACGAGAGGCAATTGTATCCTTTGCCAGCATGTAATTTACGCCGATGTGCTTCCCGATATCACGTAAAAAGGTTACTACATCCATGGAACCAGCCCAATCATAGTTATTAACCATGATTGCACCATTTTCACCTTCGAACTCAAAAATACTGGCTAATTGTTTTTTGATTCCTGCCACATTTTCCTGTACTGTTTCCAGTGTGAGAAGTTTTCGTTCTTCACTTTTCCCACTTGGGTCCCCGATAAGTCCGGTTGCTCCCCCTACTAAAACGATTGGACGATGTCCGTGCTGTTGAAATCTTCTCAGTGTTAAAAACGGCAGTAAATGTCCAATATGCATACTATCAGCTGTAGGATCCACTCCACAGTATAAAGATATCTTCTCCTTGCTTAAAACATCCTTTAAGCCTTCTTCATCCGTTTGTTGATAAATAATCCCTCTCCATGCTAAATCTTGTAATAAATCCATTCATTATCCCTCCAGTCAAAATAAAAACGCCCCTGCTAAAATGCAGGGACGAGATAATCGCGGTACCACCCAGCTTGAGGAAAACTCCTCCAACTCTAAAAAAATAACGGTTTAGACCGTTCACTGCTACTGTCTTTTCACAGAGAAAGCTCGAGGATGTAATTCATTCTTCTATTTGTGACAGCTTTCACCAGCCGCTGACTCTCTACAATACAGGGATAGAAGAACTACCATTGATTCCCTTCACAGCTTTTTATTTAATTTTAACTTATAGCATTTTTACCATATCTTTCATCCCATGTCAAACTCGAAATGGAAATTTCAGAAAAATGTAGAACGTTGTCAGTTTTTATACCTTCAATATGCTATAATGTATGTGATTTTAGATGAGGTGATGCTATTAATGAATGAAAAAATCCAAGCATGGCTGGAAAAAACTAAATCCATGTTTAACTTGATAACAAATAAAAGGACGGTTAAAGGGGTAAGAATTACCTATTCAGTTGTTTGGAACCTGCTTTTGTTAGTTTTAACAGTCGTCATCCTTGGTGGATCTTTTGCTACAGGGGTTGGGGCCGGCTATTTTGCCTCACTTGTGAAGGACGAGCCTGTCCGCTCATATGAAAGCATGAAAAAAGATATTTATAATTATACAGAAACATCGGAATTATATTTTGCTAATAACGTGAAATTAGGAAAAATGCGGTCAGATCTCGAACGCGAAGAAGTCAAAATCGACCAAGTTTCCGATAATTTGATCAACGCAGTCGTGGCAACTGAAGATGAATATTTTTATCAGCATCATGGCGTAGTTCCAAAAGCTGTATTCCGCGCGCTTTTTCAAGAAGTAACCAATTCCTCGGTCCAATCTGGCGGGAGTACGTTAACACAACAATTAATTAAAAATCAGCTATTAACCAATGAGGTTTCCTTTCAAAGAAAAGCCAATGAAATTCTCCTTGCACTTCGATTAGAGAAATTTTTCGATAAAAAAGAAATCCTGGAGGCTTACTTAAATGTATCAACCTTCGGCAGAAACTCATCCGGCCGAAATATTGCCGGTGTTCAAGCAGCAGCAAAAGGCATTTTCGGAAAAAAGGCCAGTGAATTAACCCTACCAGAAGCAGCCTTTATAGCAGGATTACCGCAAAGTCCGTTTGGGTACACACCTTTTACAAGAGATGGTTCGGTTAAAAATAATCTCGAACCAGGCCTGACTCGAATGAAAACCGTATTAAAAAGAATGTATGATGGTGGTTATATTAATCAAAAGCAATACGTAGAAGCATCCGCTTACGATATTACAAAGGATTTTATACCTTCAGCCGGAAATCCGCTTGAAAATTACCCAGAGTTAACGTTCGAAATTGAAAAACGTGCTGTAGAAGTATTAACTACGGCTTTAGCCCAAAAAGATGGTCATACAGAAAAAGAGTTACAAAAAGATGATAATCTTTTCTACAAATATCAAACAATGGCAAACCATGATTTGCATCAAAATGGGTACCAAATTCATACCACAATTGACAAAGATATTTACGATGCGATGCAAAAGGTTAAAGATGGATATAAATATTACGGTCCAGATAAACCACAAGAGAAGAAAGATCCTGAAACTGGAGAGAAAAAGACTGTTATGGAGCCAGTAGAAGTCGGGGCAGAAATGATTGAAAATAAAACTGGAAAAATTATCAGTTTTGTTGCCGGAAGAGACTTTGAAAAACAGCAAATGAACCATGCGACCAACTCGCTCCGTCCTAATGCGTCCACAATGAAACCGCTGCTGGTTTATGGACCAGCAATTGAGTTAGGGAAAGCATCACCTGGAACTCCGTTGCCGAATGTCGCCTTAAACTTTATTCCTGGCAGAAGTAAACCATGGCCACAAAACTATGATTATCGCTATAGCGGTTTAGTATCTGCACGATATGCACTTGCAAAATCCTATAACGTTCCAGCCGTTAAACTTTACTCAGAAATTGTCAATCAGCATCCTGCAAAGTATCTCGAAAAGATGGGATTTACCTCACTGAGTAAAGATGATCATACGAACCTTTCAGCGGCCATCGGGTCCATTACTGGTGTTACAGTTGAAGAAAACACGAATGCGTTTAGTACTTTTGCCAACGGCGGAAAGTTTATTGATGCCTATATGATTGAGAAAATTGTTGATAAAGATGGAAAGGCCATATATCAACATCAAGTTACACCTGTTGACGTTTTTAAGCCCCAAACAGCCTATTTAACTCTCGATATGATGAGAGATGTTATTAAAATGGGAACTGCAGCAGGAATAAATAGTAAATTGAATTTCCGTGCCGATTGGGCAGGAAAAACAGGTACAGGAAATGAATATGTAGATTCTTGGTTTGTGGCAACCAACCCAAATATTACTTTTGGTATTTGGACAGGTTATGATACACCAAAATCACTTCAAAATGGTGGGATGTCTTATAGCCAGCGCACAAATAATCTCTGGGCTGAATTAATCAATTCTGCTTATAAGCAAAAGCCGGATTTAATCGATCCAAAAGAATCCTTCAAAATGCCTGAAGGAATTGTGAAACGCTCCTATTGCGCGGTTTCCGGAATGCTCCCTTCTGATGCTTGTTCAAAAGCCGGATTAATAGAGAGTGATTACTTTAATGTTAATAACGTGCCATCAAAAATCGACGATAGTTTGATTGAAGGCAAATTTGTCACGATTCGTGGCAAAAGGTATGTCGCAATGGATTCTACCCCAAAAGAGTTTGCTCAATTTGGCTTAATACTAAACCCTGATTTCATCACTCGAATGGTGGGGAAAAATTTCAAAAATTATAGCCAATTAATTCCAAATAAGGACCGCTGGGGAAAAGTTCTCGTTTCTTCCGCTAAAATGGTTGATAACGGTAAGAATCCAAATGGTGTAAGCTTATCTGTTTCCGGCAGTACTTTAACCTGGGCAGCATCTGGAGATTATGATGTTGTTGGATATCGGGTATATCAAGGAGGCAGCACAGTGGCAAATATCATTAACGGCTCCAAACTTTCTTATACTGGAGGCAACGGGACCTATTATGTAACGGCAGTTGATATTGCTGGTAAAGAATCAGCGCCATCCAATCAAGTTACTATTGGTGCAGCAATTACGCCGCCAACGCAATAAATATAAAAACACAAGAGAATTGAACTCTTGTGTTTTTTTCATTTATATAGATTCACTTTTTAAATGGTTCCGAATCGGATAGAGTGCTTTTTCTAATGTCAGAGAGTTCTTTTCAGTAATTTCAGATTTTCTAGGAATAGGTGTGTATAAATTTTCTGGGTCGTCCCATTCCCTTGGCAATTGGACAGGTGATTCTTTTTGCCATAGTTCTACCCAATTCTCTGGTAAGTTACCATAACAATTTGAGTTTTCAGTCATTTCTAACCAAATAAGGGCCCAAGCTCTTGGTACTACTCTCCAAATATCATAGCCGCCACCGCCGACAGCAATCCATCTCCCATTACAATATTTATGGGCAATTTCATGGGCAAGCTTGGGAATTTCCCGATAGATTTTCATCGTAGCTGATAAATGGGTTAAGGGATCATAATAATGGGAGTCAGCGCCATTTTGAGTCAGAATCACATCTGGTTTAAAAAACTCGGCAACTTCTTTAATTGAATGAGAGTAGGCATGCAGCCATGACTCATCCTCTGTAAAGGCATCAACAGGTATATTAAAGGAATACCCGTAGCCTAACCCCTGCCCTCTTTCATTGATATTCCCTGTTCCAGGAAATAAATATCTTCCTGTCTCATGTATGGAAAGGGTGCACACTTTTGGGTCATCATAGAAAGACCATTGAACTCCATCGCCATGATGAGCATCTGTATCAACATAAAGTACACGGGCATTATATTTTTCCTGCAAGTACTTGATGGCTACAGAACTATCATTATAAATACAAAATCCAGATGCTTTTCCGCGGAAGCCATGATGCAATCCCCCACCTAGATGTAAAGCGTGAAAGGCCTTCCCTGACATCACTTGGTCAACTGCTGTTAATGTCCCACCAACTAATAAAGCGCTTGCTTCATGCATATTAGGAAAAACAGGTGTATCTTCAGTCCCCAGACCATAATTTTCTGCAATTTCTTTCGGAAGCAGCCCCTTTCCAGCTTTTTTAACTGCCTCTATGTAGTTTAGGTCATGGATAAGTGCTAATTCTTCATCAGTTGCCATTCTTGGCGGAATGACATGTACAGGATCTAATGCATCCAATTTATTTAATAGATCTACTGTCAGCTTAATGCGAAATTGGTTAAAAGGATGGTGACTGCTAAATTTATATTTTAACAGCTCTTCTGAAAAAACAAACGAGCATTGGTCTCTCATAGTGAAATCCCCGGTAAATTAGGCCATAAAACATGGTGACCAGCCTCTTTGAGATCCTGAATAAGCGCAGTAGGGTTCATGGTTTGGACTCTGATGACCAGAATTTTAAATTGATCGTCCGATTTATCTGGATAAACTAACACACTTAAAATATTAGCTTTTCTGTTTTTAATGACAGCAGTAATGTCACTAAGTTTACCAGCTAAATTGGGAACCTTTATTTCAATCTGGGAACCTGGTTGATGTGCACCTGTTAATTCAACCATTGTCCGTAACAAATCAGTCTCTGTAACAATACCGACTAATTTTTGACCATTTATGATCGGAATACAGCTTATTTTATGTTCATAGAAAAGGCCGGCCACCTCTTCGACGAAATCAAGAGGATGCCCTGTAATAACGTTTTTTTCCATGATCGTCTCTAGCGGCTTTTTCAAATCCTCCGGATGTTCATTCGTATGAAAAATCGATGGTGTTGCTTCACGTATTTCTGCAATCGTAACAAGTCCCACTAAATGTTTTTCCGCCGTGATAATGGGAATATGGCGGATTTTTCTCGATTCCATTAATTTTATGGCATCTGCAATTGTATCTGTTGGAAATAGAGTTGCGACATCTGTTTTCATGATTTCTTCTACGATCATAAGAAAATCCCCCCTCAGGTACAGGAAAATATCAGAATAAATTTTAATACATAAATCTGTTCATAAAACGCAGTCGGTCAAACCTTTGAACCGTTTCAATATCCACCCTTTTGCCGATTCTCGCCATTAAGCAATTGGCAGGATGGGAGCAAATTTCAGGGTCATCTGTTGCATACCACTCAAGGCCACCGGCATTCATCATTTTTTCCATGATTTTTCGATATTCCCATACATTTAATTTCGTTCCTTTTAAATCCCAGTGCCAATAATACTCAGTTGTTATTGTTAAATAGTCTTCCATGGCATCATCCATCATCGAAACGATAAGAAGGTTTTTGCCGACCTGACAGCCTCGATATTGAGGAATGACCTCAATTGCACCGAGTTCAATTAAATTATCCATTTTTCCTTCTGACCATCTTTCCAGCGGATCAGGGTAAAGGTATGTGACATATCCAACGATGGTATTTCGATGCCTGGCAATAATAATTCTGCCTTCCGGAAGTTCTGCGATGCCAATGAGGGCCTTGTGCTGCTGTTCCGGTGGGCGAAAAGCAATCAGATCTTCATGAAATTCTAACCCTGCAAGTTTATCTGAAGAAATAGGACCTTCAATGATAAGAGTCCCATGTGGTGTTTTTAGCTGTTTTGCATTATATGTCTTTTTATGTTCCATACAGTCACCTACCTGAAAGAATCATTCGTGTTTCAATTCTATTATACATAAAATCTAGTAACAGAGGTTGATTTAACAAAATTTTCAGTATTATAATATAATTACTTCCAATAATATTTAAAAAATTGTGAATAGTAACTATTTGTACTATAATTATCTTAAAATACACTACGAGGGGGAGATTAAATGAAAGTGGAAGCGTTACCAGTTGTTCAAGGGGAGCACAATTTACAAAATTATGAAGAAATGTACAAAAATTTCGACTGGAAGGAAACGGAAAAGCAATTCTCTTGGAGTGAAACAGGTCTTGTGAATTTAGCCTATGAAGCTATTGACCGCCACGTCAAAACCTTCCGAAAAAATAAGGTTGCTCTTTATTATCGTGATGGGTCAAGGAATGAAAAGTATACTTTTAAAGAAATGAAAGAACTTTCAAACAAAGCTGGAAATGTCCTAAAAAATTACGGGGATGTTGAAAAAGGCGACCGTGTCTTTATTTTTATGCCGCGCTCACCTGAGCTTTACTTTACCGTTTTGGGTGCCATAAAACTTGGAGCGATCGTCGGTCCATTATTCGAAGCATTTATGGAAGGTGCCGTTAAAGACCGCCTGCAGGACAGTGAGGCAAAAGTTTTGGTTACGACACCTGAATTATTGGACAGAGTCCCTGTCAGCGAATTGCCTTCATTGAAGCATATTTTCCTAATCGGAAAAAATATAGAAGAACAGGGTCCATATATTAACTTTTTAGAAAAATTTGAAGCGGCTGGCAAAGGGCTTCAGATTGAGTGGGTAGATCGTACAGACGGTCTTATACTTCATTATACATCCGGTTCTACAGGAAAACCTAAAGGAGTATTGCATGTACATAATGCGATGATCCAGCATTATCAAACAGCAAAATGGGTGCTTGATTTAAAAGAGGACGATGTATACTGGTGTACAGCCGACCCAGGCTGGGTAACAGGAACGTCCTACGGTATTTTCGGACCATGGTTAACCGGAACTTCCAATGTAATTATCGGCGGTCGCTTTAGTCCTGAGTCATGGTATCAAATGATTGAAGACTTCGGGGTTACCGTTTGGTATAGTGCTCCAACCGCTTTTAGGATGTTAATGGGTGCTGGTGATGAGCTGGTAAAGAAATTTAACTTAAGCAGCCTTCGCCATATTTTAAGTGTTGGTGAGCCGTTAAACCCAGAAGTTGTTAAATGGGGTGTTAAAGTATTTAATCACCGGATTCACGATACTTGGTGGATGACGGAAACTGGCTCCCAGTTGATTTGTAATTACCCTTGCATGACTATTAAGCCTGGTTCAATGGGTAAACCAATTCCTGGTGTTGTCGCTGCTATCGTAGACGATCAAGGGAATGAACTGCCGCCATATCGAATGGGGAACCTAGCGATTAAAAAAGGCTGGCCATCCATGATGTATGCGATCTGGAATAATCCTGAGAAGTATGAATCCTACTTCATGCCTACAGGATGGTATTTCTCTGGTGACTCTGCTTACATGGATGAAGAAGGCTATTTCTGGTTCCAAGGCCGAATTGATGATGTCATTATGACATCTGGTGAACGTGTAGGACCCTTTGAAGTAGAAAGTAAGCTTGTCGAGCATCCTGCTGTAGCTGAAGCCGGTGTTATTGGAAAACCGGACCCTGTCCGCGGTGAAATTATCAAAGCCTTTATTTCTTTAAGAGATGGGTATGTCGCTACAGATGAGCTAAAAGAGGAAATTAGACAATTTGTGAAAAAAGGTCTTGCAGCACATGCTGCACCAAGGGAAATTGATTTCCGTGACAAATTGCCAAAAACAAGAAGTGGTAAAATTATGCGCCGTGTCTTAAAAGCCTGGGAATTAAATTTACCTGCAGGTGACCTTTCCACTCTTGAGGACTAAAATAAAAAAACACAAGAGATTTCTTTAGGATAGTCTCTTGTGTTTTTTATTGTCTATTTCGTTGATTGCCGGTGTTCAATCCGATGAGGAAGAATGACAGTATTTTCGCTTGTTTTTTCTTTGTTCATCAGCTTAGTTAAAAGCCTCATAGCAACGGCACCAATATCATATAATGGTTGGACAATTGTCGTTAACTGCGGACGTACCATTAGTGAAAGCCTTGTATTATCTGAAGTGATGACTTCAAAATCTTCAGGAATTTTATAGCCCTTGTCCTCAGCACCATGAACTACTCCTAAAGCCATTTCATCGGCACCCACTAGAATGGCAGTTGGCCGTTCTGAAGCTTCAAGCAATTTTTCAAAAGCTTCTATTCCGGAGTCGTACGTATAGTCACCCTCTACGACAAGCTCTTCATTGTAAGTAATTCCGGAATCTTGAAGGGCACGTTGGTAGCCTTTTAATTTCTTTTGTGCATTTTTTGGTTCATGAAGTGGTCCAATAACAAAAGCGATATTTTTATGGCCTTTTTCAATGAATTCTTTAACAGAATCATACACGGCTTCTTCGTAATCAATGTTTACAGAAGGGATCTTGTCTGATTCTTCAATTGAGCCCGCAAGGACAATAGGAACAGGTGATTTTTCAAATTCTTCAACATGATCAGCAGTAATGTTCCCGCTCATGAAAACAATGCCGTCTACTTGCTTCCCAAGCATTGTCCCTAGCAAATGTAATTCTTTCTCTTTGTTTTGATCAGAATTGCTTAAAATGATATTGTACTTATACATGGTGGCAATGTCTTCAATACCCCGTGCTAATTCAGCAAAAAAGATATTGGAGATATCCGGTATAATAACTCCTACCGTTGTCGTTTTTTTACTTGCCAGTCCTCGAGCAACTGCATTTGGACGATAGCCAAGTCTTTCAATTACTTCCAATACTTTTTTACGAGTTACTGGTTTTACATTTGGATTTCCATTCACTACGCGTGAGACCGTTGCCATGGAAACATTAGCTTCCCGGGCAACATCATAAATGGTGATATTCACTTTTAAACACTCTCCTAAAACGATCCTTATTTCTCTTATTTTACAGCAGCTAGTAAAAACCTATCCGCTTTGTGAGAAAATATACAAATTGATATATGTCTTTAACTATACGATAAGAAGAATAAACCTGCAATTGCATTGGTCACATTTTCTGTAAATTTCAACAAAAAACCTTCTGCAGACAGATGCAGAAGGTTTTTTTAATTAAATACGGACGAAGTTTGATGCAAGCAATTCGTTGTAGAATTGGTCAAACTGTTCAAGATTCATCTGCTGTTGTGCATCAGAAAGGGCAACGGCCGGATCTGGATGAACTTCAGCCATAACACCATCAGCACCAATAGCAATCGCAGCCTTCGCTGCTGGAAGAAGTAAATCTCTTCTTCCTGTTGAGTGCGTAACATCAACCATTACTGGCAAGTGAGTTTCTTGTTTTAAAATCGGAACTGCAGAAATATCAAGCGTATTTCTAGTTGCTCTCTCGTACGTCCTTATTCCTCGCTCACAAAGGATGATTTGTCCATTCCCTTGTGACATAATGTATTCTGCTGCATTAATAAACTCTTCTATCGTAGCCGCAATACCTCTTTTTAGTAACACAGGCTTCTTCACTGAACCAGCCGCTTTTAACAATTCGAAGTTTTGCATATTTCGAGCTCCGATTTGAATGACATCAATATAATCAATCGCCATTTCAATATCGGCAGGATTAACGATTTCACTGATAACAGCCATATCGTATTCATCTGCAACACGTTTTAAAATTTTTAATCCTTCTACCCCTAGACCTTGGAAATCGTAAGGAGAAGTTCTTGGCTTATACGCTCCACCACGCAGAAGCTTTAGACCTTTTTCTTTCATAGCCTTCGCTACTGTTGCTACTTGTTCATATGACTCAACAGCGCATGGGCCAAAGACAAAATGCTGTTTGCCATCGCCAACATTTTCACCTTTTAAGGAGACGATTGTATCTTCTGGCTTTTTCTTTCTTGAAACAAGCAATGCTTTTTCGTGATCATCTTTTTGTAAATTTAATCCTGCTTTAAAAATTTCCTTAAATATATGGTCGATAGTGGAATTTTCAAATGGACCATCGTTGTGCTCCTTAATTACCTCAAGCATTTTTCTTTCACGGACCGGATCGTATCGGTAAACACCTTGATTACCTTTTACCTGCCCAATCTCTTGGACGAGGTGAGCTCTCTCATTAATCAGCCTCAACAACTCCAAGTTTAATTCATCTACACGCGCTCTCAATTGATCTAATTGATTTTCGCCCATCATTCGTCCCCGTCCTTTCGTTTGCAAATCAGTTTAATACCACAAAAGCACAACCTGGTATTGTTTACTGGTTCACAAGCATGAAAAATTGAAATTTTAAAATATTTTTTATAATTAGGCTTTATTATAGCGGATATAAATTTGTTTGTCATTATTTTTTTCTTTATTGATTAAACGCTTTTAAGCACTAAAGTATCGTGATCTATATTTGAGTAATTTATGCAGTTACTCACACTAATGTGATTATCTTTTTTATTGATTTTCGTTCAAAGCATTAGCCAAAGAACGATTGGTTATTTTCCAATGGGATGCATTCCACTTGGCTTCACCATTTGAAAACAAAATGGCTTGCGGGGATTCATGCTTAATTTGGAATTTCTCAGCAATATCATTGGAAAGCGTTCTTGAATCCTGTACAGCTAAGAAATATGTTGGAAAATCTTGATTTTCATCCGCATATTTTTCGTATTCCTTATACGCTGCATGACTGATTGGACAAGTTAAACTATGCTTTAACAAATAAAATTTACTTTCTTTATTGAGCAAATCCTCAAATTGTTCGACAGTATCAATTTTTTCTAACATTACAAAAACCCTCCCTAAAATAAATGCTGTGTTAAACTTGGCTGTTGACTTCCGCTCCAGGCACTTCGCTTTCCGTTCCAATCAACAGGGCTATAAAATCAATAATATTCTTTAACACAGCTAAAATAAATAAACGGTGAAGTAATTTTATCACTTCACCGCGGCTATAACAAATAAACAGATTTAAAGTTTGACCTTGCTTTCTTCTTCTTCTAACGCCTTTTCTGCTTCTGCTATTCTTTTTCGTATTTCGTCACTGTCTAAGGCCGCTTCGACAGCAGGCTTTTTCGTATTAATTGTTTTGGGATTTCCAATTGAAATATAAGTAGAATTCGATTCATCAGCGGATTCTACTTTATTTATTGCTTTTCCTTTTGCTTTATTTATTAGGTCTGACGATTGCAGGACAAGACCTTGAGAAAGGGAAGAAGTTTTTGAGACTAACTCATTACTTTTACTCATTACATTTTCACGTAAGTCAGCAGTTTTACCCATAAGGGCATCTGCTTGATTACTTAAGTTAATTCTAAACTCTTTACCAGTCTTAGGCGCCAAAAGCAAGGCCGCCGCTGCACCAACTGCTCCGCCGATTAACGCTCCTAATAAAAATCCGCTAGAAGATGATTCATTACGAGTTTGATTTGTTTCTCGAGATTCATAATCCCTATTTGACATTTTTATTACCTCCCAAAATTTAATGTGCTCTGACTGTTGGTTTCTCGTTTGAAATTCCTTCATTATTTGCTTGTTTCCTAGCCTGCCACTTATCCTTTAATTCAAGAAGAATATTGCTCCATTGAATAATTTGTGCCACTTTTTCTTTACTTTCCTCTACTGTTTGGTCCACTGATGTGGTGATGTTTTTTATCGTTCCATTAAATCCTGCAATAGTCGTTCCAACATCCTTTACTGCTACCACTACACTATTTAAATCCTTGGATTTTTGATGAATGTCTTCCGCCAATGCGTTTGTTTTTTGTAAAAGCAGATGGGTTTCCCCCATAACAGCATCAAGCTGTTTTTCTAATCCCCTTAACGTGCCAGAAACGCCTGACAGTGTTTCTTGAAGGGATTTAAGCGTTTTCGCTAAGTAGATGACAAGCACAAGAAACGCAATTGCGATCAAGGCTACGCTTAAGTATAAAATAATTTGCATCGTGCACCTCCGCCATACTCTATCATTATGTATTACCCATCAGCAATGGATATAAACCTCGTAATTATCTTATACTACTTCAATATTTTTGTCTGTATTTCCTGCCATTTGTTTTAAAAAAATCATGATTGAATAGCCGTAGAAACGTTATTTATGAACTTTCTTTTTCAATTCGGGTACAATAATACTTGTAGGTTATTTATTTCTGTTGGAGGCGTTATGATGAAAGATCCTCGTATCGAGAAACTAGCAAAAAATTTAATTAACTATTCTGTTCAGCTGCAAAAAGGCGAAAAGGTATTAATTGAAAACTTTGGTTTGCAGCGTGAGCTTGTGACCGCTCTTGTAAAAGAGGCTTATGCAGCTGGTGGTTACCCCTTTGTCCTTCTAAAAGACCACCAAGTCGACCGTTCTTTGTTATTAGGAGCTCAGGAAGAACAGTTTAATATGATGGCTGAATTTGAAGCGAATGTAATGAGTAAAATGGATGCATACATAGGACTTCGCTCTGGCAATAACATTAATGAACAGGCCGATGTGCCAGATGATAAAATGAAAATTCATGGGAATACCATTGGTAAAAAGGTTCATCGGGACATCCGCGTTCCGAAAACAAAGTGGGTTGTGCTAAGATATCCAACCTCCAACATGGCGCAATTAGCAAAAATGAGCACCGAGGCATTTGAAGACTTTTACTTTAATGTTTGTAATTTGGATTATGGAAAAATGGATAAAGCCATGGACAGCCTTGTTGAACTGATGAACCGGACTGATAAAGTCCAAATCAAGGGGCCAGGCACAGACCTCAGCTTCTCGATAAAGGACATTCCTGCGATAAAATGTGCGGGAAGATTAAATATTCCAGATGGTGAAGTTTACACAGCGCCTGTCCGAGATTCTGTGAATGGGGTTATTACCTATAATACTCCGTCGCCATACCATGGCTTTACGTTTGAGAATGTTAAGCTTACATTTAAGGACGGAAAAATCGTTGAGGCGGAGGCAAATGACAGTTCAAGGATTAATAAAATTTTTGACACCGATGAAGGAGCACGTTATATCGGGGAATTTGCAATTGGCGTAAATCCATTTATCCTTAATCCAATGCAGGATATTTTATTTGACGAGAAAATTTGCGGCAGTTTCCACTTCACACCTGGCCAATGTTATGATGATGCCTTTAATGATAACCATTCTAATATCCATTGGGATATGGTCAATATCCAGCGTCCAGAATATGGCGGCGGGGAAATGTATTTTGATGATGTATTAATTCGTAAGGACGGATTATTTGTCATACCTGAGCTAGAAGTATTAAATCCTGATAATTTGAAATAAACTAAAAGGATGCCACTCAACGGAGCGGCATCCTTTTAGTTTATTGAACTAATTGTTTTTCATAGGAGTCCTGGAATTTTTGAATATCTCCTGCTCCCATAAAAATAATAACGCTATGATCATAGTCCTTTAACACAGAAGTATTTTCTTCTGAGAGGATTTCCGATCCAGAAATTTTATCCTGTAAATCTTTGATAGACAGCTTTCCATGTTTTTCACGAGCGGAACCAAAGATTTCACACAAATAGGCCTTGTCTGCCTGACGTAGACTATTTGCAAAATCATCTAAGAATGCTTGTGTCCGTGTAAAAGTATGCGGTTGGAAGACAGCAACTATTTCGCGGTCAGGGTATTTTTGTCTCGCTGCCTCGATGGTTGCTTTTATTTCCGTTGGATGATGCGCATAATCATCAATCAAAATTTGCGAACCAACCGTTTTTTCGGAAAATCTTCTTTTTACACCTTGGAATGTTAGTAATCTTTCCTTAACTACTTCAACATTAATTTCCTCGTAATGACATAAGCCAATAACCGCCAAGGCATTTAATATACTGTGATCCCCAAAGGTTGGGATGGAAAAAGTATCATAAAAGGTATTTCGGATAAACACATCAAAGGTGGTTCCATTGGTTGTCTTCACGAGATTTTTAGCCTGATAGTCATTTTCATCCGCAAATCCGTAAAAAAGAACCGGAACCTTTGCCTGGATTTTTTGCAACTGTTCGTCATCCCCATAAGCAAATATTCCTTTTTTTACTTGTACAGCCATCTCTTGGAATGCAGAGAAAACATCATCAATATTGGCAAAATAATCAGGATGATCAAAGTCAATATTGGTCATGATGGCATAGTCAGGGAAATAGGATAAGAAATGCCTTCTATATTCGCATGCTTCGAATACAAAATATTCAGCCCCTTCCTCCCCTTTACCAGTACCATCACCAATTAAAAAGGATGTTGGCTTGGCGCCGGCTATTACATGAGAAAGAAGCCCTGTTGTTGATGTTTTTCCATGGGCACCGGTAATGGCCACACTCGTAAAGCTTTGCATAAAATCGCCTAAAAAGCGATGGTAACGTACAATAGGAAGTCCGAGCTTCATTGCCTCTTGAATTTCCTCGTGAGTATCAGGAAACGCATTTCCCGCAATAATCGTCATTCCTGGCTTGATATTTTCCTTTTGAAAGGGAAGGATCTTGATCCCTGATTTTTCAAGGGCGACCTGAGTAAAAAAGCGCTTTTCGACATCGGAGCCCTGCACCTGAAATTTCATATCATGAAGAACTTGTGCCAGTGCACTCATTCCAGACCCCTTTATACCTACAAAATGGTAAATAGTCATAGAAGAACCTCCAACCAACGTCTATCTGTAAAACAGTATATGACATCTGTCTGTATTTGCTAACAAGAAAAGTGGATATGCTTATTCAATTGCTCATGTCCTTTTTTCTCATTCCTAAATTTAATCACATTTCATTATTATAGCACTGTTCCATCACAAAAACTATTTGAAACCTTTAAGCTTTGTTTTCATTTACTTTGCACTATATATTATTTGTACACGTTACTAAAGAATACTATAGATTAACTAATAATACTAGAATCTTGGATAGACTCTAAATCGGCTTCCGTAATCAATACTTCACGAGGCTTGCTGCCATTTGCACTGGTAATATAACCGTTCTGCTCCAGCATATCCATCAATCTTGCCGCACGGTTATAGCCTATTTTGAAGCGCCGTTGCAAGCTAGATGTGGAAGCACCGCCTTGATTAATAATGAATTCACAGGCATCAAAAAATAGTTCATCTTCATCTTCAGTAACTTGGGCTTTTTTTAAAAGCTCGTCTTGTTCAAACAGGTATTCCGGCTCTCTCTGTTCCCTGACATGTGCCACTACAAGATCAATTTCTTCATCTGAAACGAAGGTTCCTTGAAGGCGGACTGGCTTTGACGAACCATTTTCTAGAAATAACATATCGCCGCGGCCAAGCAGTTTTTCCGCACCGCTAATATCGATAATCGTACGGGAATCAACCTGCGAAGAAACCGAAAAAGCAATCCTTGTTGGGATATTCGCTTTAATTAATCCTGTGATAACATCAACAGACGGCCTTTGCGTCGCAACAATAAGGTGGATACCACAAGCTCTTGCTTTTTGGGCAATCCGGCAGATTGCTTCTTCGACATCAGCCGGTGACATCATCATTAAATCAGCAAGCTCGTCTATAATAATCACAATAAACGGCAGCTTGTCTGAATACCTTTTGTGCTTTATTGCCAGCTCATTAAAACGGTTAATATCACGAACTCCTGTATGCGCAAAAAGCTCATAACGCCTTTCCATCTCATCAACTGCCCATTTTAACGCCGCAGTTGCTGCCTTCACGTCCGTGATGACTGGGCTAACGAGGTGTGGTATGCGATTATATGGTGCCAGTTCGACCATTTTAGGATCAATAAGTAAAAGCTTTAAATCTTCCGGGCTTGCTTTAAATAAAAGACTGACTAATATTGTGTTAATACACACGCTTTTTCCTGAACCTGTGGCCCCTGCAATTAAGCCATGCGGCATTTTCTTAAGGTCTGTTACGATCGGGTTACCAGCAATATCAAGCCCCAGCACCGCCGTTAATGGTGAAGTTGATTCTTGGAAAACACGGCCCGAAATAATTTCGTTAATCATAACAGGACGTGATTTTTGATTGGGAACTTCTATACCAATCGTATGCTTTCCAGGAATTGGTGCTTCCATCCGAATATCCCTTGCCGCAAGGCTCAACTTAATATCATCACTTAAATTAGTGATTTTGTTTACTTTTACTCCAGGCTCCGGCTGTACTTCAAATCGGGTTACGGATGGTCCCTGTGTCACATTGACAACACTTGCACCGACATTAAAATTTTGTAAGGTTTGGTTTAATAGCTCTTCCTGATATAAAATCCACTCCGTATCTTTTACGACAGAGATAGGTGGATTTAATAAACTGGATTTAGGGAACATATAATCCCCTGCATCCACATGATGAAGGAAGCTTTCGACCTTCTTTTCAGATTCAGCAGGAGGTTCCTTAATTTCTTCAACTTGTCGAGACGCGGCAGGTGGCTCTTGCTTTGGTATCTCAACCCTACGACTTTTGCGAGCTTCCCATTTTTCCTTATCTTGCTTAAGCATCATTACATTGAACGGCAAATGTGAGCGCCTTGACCTTGAAGGTTCGGGTAGTTCACCTACTTCTTCCCCATTCAAATCCTCTACTATTTCATGCTCCATTGAAATGACTTCATTAGTTTGAGGTTTTAAATCTGGATCGGTAATATTTGAACTCACTTCATTATTTTCTTCTTCCATTAGTATCCGATTTATTAAAGAAGGAATAGGCTCATTCCATTGAACAGGATTACCTTGCGGCTCTGAAACCGATTGAATTGGTTCAATAATTACTTCTTCTGTTGCAGCTGCAGATTCCATCTGACTTTCAAATTCTTCATTTAAAAAATGACTTAATTCATGCTCGATAATTGAACTATTAAGCTTCGGTCTACTAAACCCAAAAACAGGTGAAGGAATTTCTGTTGGCTGAAAGGGACCACGCTTCCTCGAGGGCTGCTCTTTTATTTCTTTTACGACTTCAGTTTTAGCCTTTGGTATTTCTTTTTTGACCGTTTGAAGTTGTTCCTTCCTTCTTCTTTTTTCCGGCAACAGTCTCTCTTTTCTGTTTTGCTTTATCGTTTCTTCGGCTGCCTTTCTTCTACTTACAGGTATGTGAGAAGGCTTTAGCTCACCTTTTGGATAATGATATGAGATTTTAATCTCTAAATCCTTGAAACTGTCATCATTGTTTAGGAACGGGTTAATTCCCGCTTTTTTATTAAGTATAAAAAAATGATCAATTTCCTCTTCATCGTCTTTTTTAAACATTTGAAAAAAGTCTTGGATCCAACTCAAAACTATCACTCTTTCTCTTTCATCTATCATTCTATTTTATCAGTAATTAATATTTTTTCGAGAAAATTTCACAGAATAAGCCGAAATATATCCGAAGTACCAAAGTAGAATGAAAAAAGATCACATGCATGTGATCTCTTTGCATTCTATTTTATTTATTTTTACCCAAAATAAAAATAGGCTCTAATTCCCCATTTTCATATAAAAATGACAAAGCAGTTATCGGAACACGCCCATTTGCGAAGAAGCTCATGGCCATTTGCGCTAATACATCATAGCCCCTGTCATTACGGATATCTCCGATGATTAATACATCTTGATGTGGTACGGCAACAACCATTGTCCCGGTAATCCGTTTTTCCATATCATTAAGGAAGCCTTTATTCAAAATCCTGCTGGCATCGTATCCATCATTGGTGTTAAGAAAATAAAAGGTATTACCGGCAACCTGATCTTCTTTTAATGGTGTGGTAAGTGATCTGACATTAAAAAGGGCAATTTCCTTTATCCTAGAATGGATCCAACCTTCTTTTTCCATCACCTTGGAGTCAATTAATCGGTAGGTTTTACCCATATCGTAGGCATAATAAATTTTAGTTTCCGCCGTATGTTCATCGATTAAAAACGGGACATCCTCCTCAGCCTCCTTTGGAAAAGAAGAGGAGCGAATAACTGGAAAAATTCGTTTCTCGTGATCCGTTAGTTGGACTGGATCTTCCATGGCTCGAAGACCTTCTTCGATGTAGTAAACCACCTCATCAATTGCTTTTTCCTTTTCCACATGCCATTTGGCAACAATTCCAGGTAAGGAAATGGTGATCCCCTTTCCGACCAATTCACTTTCGATGCGAAGTTGATCTTTTTCGCGGTCATACTTAATGACACGGTCCTTTGCTGTTAGGCGTGACTCTAATTCTTTCCTCATCTTTTTACTGTCCATTTTCATCATGAATCCCTCTGTTCAATGGAGTTGATTTCCTTTATTGTACATTAAAAAACTCCCATCTCAAAAGTAGTGGGAGTTGATTGAATTATGATTTCAAACCCGTAATAAATCCTTCAATTTCTTCTTGAGTTTTGCGGTCCTTGCTAACAAAGCGATCAAGCTCTTTACCGTTTTCATAGGCGATGAAGCTTGGAATCCCAAAAACATCTACCTGTTGGCATAAATCGATAAATTGATCGCGGTCAACATGGATAAATGTATAGTCATTAAATTTCGCTTCAATTTCAGGAAGAGCTGGTTCAATAAAACGACAATCTCCGCACCACTCTGCTGAAAACATAAAAATAGTTTTCCCATTATCTTTAAGTTGTTCAAATTCCTCGATTGACTCTAAATGCTTCAATCCCAACGCCTCCGTTTGAAATGATCTCTATCTTTTCAAATGATAACAGCCATCGTGATAGACAGTCCAACGATATGCTTCGTTCTTATCGTACCCATTTATTTTATCATTTTTAACGCTGTCGAAAAAGAGAGATTATTTTTTTTGATAAATATATTGTCCAACAAGAAGGTTCATGACATGTGTAAACATATCTACACGATTAACGAGACCATTTGTGAAAATACCCACAGCTCCTTCATGTTTTCTGACATTCTTCATACTAGCATACTCCTCCATAACGGGTCCGAGTTCTTCACCGGCCCGAAGTCGTGCTGCAACTTCATCTGGCAGCAGTAATCTTGCACCGCCAGCAATAATCGGTTCACAACCTTTTGAAGCTAGTGCCCCCCAATTACAGATCAGCAATCCTTGGCTCGATTCCTGGACTCCGCCTTCGAGACCAATCCCAATATCCCCATTGCCTTGCTCTAGGGCTTCTACTGCCCTGGTAATCGCTCCCTTAATGGTTTCTTCATCTGAAAATGGCTGTGCATTTACACCGGAAGGAATATCTAGAGATACGAACTCTGCATCGTGATGTTGAAAACCATTTTTAACAGCAGTTATTTTAGCAGGATTTTTCGATCCGATAATTACTTTCATTTAAGACATCTCCTCAATAAATAAAGGAGGCAATACTCTGCCTCCAAAAGTAAAATTAACTGTTTACTTTAATCGTATCAACCGTCGTTTGGTCACATGCCTTAACCAGCTTAACCAAAAGTTCTTTTGCTGCAGCGTAATCGTCTACATGGACGATGGAGGCATGGGTATGAATATAGCGTGAACAAATTCCGATAACTGCACTTGGAACCCCTTGATTGGATTGATGAACACGACCGGCATCCGTTCCGCCCTGTGATACAAAATACTGATAGGGAATATTGTGAGTTTCAGCCATATCGAGGACAAATTCTCTCATTCCACGATGTGTCACCATTGATTTATCCAATATTCGTAGCAATGCCCCTTTTCCTAAATGGCCAAATTCCAATTTGTTCCCGGTCATATCATTAGCCGGGCTCGCATCAAGTGCAAAAAAGAGGTCAGGATTAATCATATTCGCGGCTGTCTGCGCGCCACGTAAGCCCACTTCTTCTTGAACGGTTGCACCGGAATAAAGGGTATTTGGCAAGGTCTCATCCTTTAGTTCTTGAAGCAATTCTATCGCAAGACCGCAGCCATAGCGATTATCCCAAGCTTTTGCTAAGATTTTCTTTTCGTTTGCCATTGGTGTAAACGGGCAAATCGGCAGGATGGCCTGACCTGGTTTGATACCAATTCTTTCAGCATCCTCACGGTCATCCGCGCCAATATCGATCAGCATATTGCTAATTTCCATTGGTTTGTTTCGTTTCGCTTCGTCCAAAAGATGAGGCGGAATGGAACCAACGACTCCGATAACAGGACCATTCTTTGTCATGATTTGAACACGCTGTGCCAAAATAACCTGACTCCACCATCCACCAAGAGGCTGGAAGCGCAGCATACCATTATCGGTAATGGCGGTAACCATGAATCCTACTTCATCCATATGCCCAGCTACCATTACAGTAGGCCCATTTCCTTTTTTTACACCAAAAATGCTGCCTAATTTATCTTGAACGATTTCATCCGCATATTGGGATAATTGTTCCCTCATAAATTTCCTTACTAAATGTTCATTACCAGGGGCTCCAGGAAGCTCTGTTAACGTTTGAAAAAGCTTTAAGGTTTGTTCGTTCATAGTCAGACTGCTCCTTTGGTTTTCTCAAAATGATTATGTATCTTTTTATTTTACAGAAATTTCGAACCCCTTACCACTATTTCTAATCCCTGCTGTTATATTATCTTCATCTAGCCAAATAAGATATACTGAAAGTGGAATCGTTTACTTAAGGTGTTTTTTATTAGATGGAGGTGCTTTATTTGAACTGGAAATCATTCATTCTTGGTGCTGCCTTAGGTGCCATTAGCGGTTATGCTGCTAAAGAAGTCTTAAGCAAAAAAACAAATGTTTCACCTGAAAAAGTTTTAAATCAGGTAAAAAACCATTTAAAACAAAATGGACCTATAAGTGGATCATGGATACATATGGCAGCGGAGCCGTATGAAAAACATCAAATAAAATATCGAGTATATAAAGGCGGCATCACCAAAAATAATAACGGCGCAACTGAACAACTTGAATTTATCGCCGATGCCCAAACAGGAACCATCTTAGATATACAACCTTTATAATAATAAATGGCCGCATAAATCATGCGGCTATTTTTATCCTTCCCTTTTAATGCTCTCGACGATTTTTCCATCCTGTCCCCATTTGACAGCTCGATAATAGGCATCATGGTAAAAGGTAAACCACGCATTTTTTCCAAGGCAATAGGATAGCCATTTTTCTTTTGCTGCAATGGAGTCTATCGGGTAATCATCATAAGCCATCACCCATAAAACATTTTGATGGGCGTGTGTCGCCATTAGGTCTGCCATATGGATGGCCATTTCACCTTCATCCTCAATAATAAGAATCGAATGTCCGTCACTATGACCGCCCGTATGAATCATACGAATGCTGCCAAAAATCCACGATTCTTCAAATGTTTCGACCTGCGGCGCAATGGCCTCCCAGTTTTCTTTCCAATATGTATTTTTTGATCGGATATTCGGGTTTCGCATTTCGTCCCATTCAATTTGTGAAGTAATAATTTTCGCATTTGGGAAGGCTGAAACATACCGTCCCTCTTGCAACTTTGTCAGGCCACAAGCATGGTCGAAATGCAAATGTGTCATTAAGACAAAATCAATTTTATCAGAACTCAAGCCGATTTTTTCTAAAGAAATATCTATTTCTGATTCCTTCGTTACCCCATAGTTTCTAAGCTGTTTTTCTGTTAACTTTCCATTACCAAGTCCTGATTCAACTAATAAATTTTTTCCATCCATTTGAATTAAAATAGGATCAGTCGGCAATTCAATTTGGTTTTTATCGTTGGATGGATATTTCTTTGACCATAGTCCTTTGGGAACCACGCCAAACATGGCACCGCCATCTAAATTCGTAACCCCTCCTGATAACCAAGTAAGCGTGACATTTCCAATCTTTAAAGTTTCCATTGTTTCAACTCCCTTTGTATTATTTTAGCATTGTCCCATATTGAGGAAAAATAAAAAGAACAGCTCATAGAAGAACTGTCCTTCGAATTAGTTTTGATATTTTACTTCACAGCGGTAAATACGATTCCCTTTTTCTGAGAATTTCTCTTCGTATTCGGTCATGATGTTACCTTCATAGCCGCTCTTATGAAAATCCAAACTAAGATACTTCAACAATAACCCATATTCGGAAAAACTCATTAAAGAATATTCAAATAGTCCCTGATTGTCCGTTTTAAAATGAATTTCGCCGCCATCTATCATTATATCCTCATACAGCTTTAAGAACGATTTATACGTTAATCTTCTTTTTTCATGGCGGACTTTTGGCCATGGATCAGAGAAGTTCAGATAAACACGGTCAACATCATTTTTAGCAAAGTATTTAGCTAAATCGGCTGCATCAACATTAAGAAGTCTAAGATTCGGTAAATCTGCTTCGATTAAACGGTCTAAAGCCGCAACGATAACACTATCATACAGCTCAATTCCCATATAATTAATTTCTGGATTTGCTTTAGCCATTTCGGTAATGAATCGGCCTTTTCCTGTTCCAACCTCGATATGAAGCGGTTGGTCATTTCCAAATACCTCATGCCATTTACTTTTATATATTTCCGGATTCGCGACGATATATTGGGGATGCTGCTCTATTTTATCCTTTGCCCAAGGTTTATTTCTAAGTCTCATTTTAGCACTCCTAAAAAATAATTTCGTTCAAAACATAACACGATGACTTTTTTCATGCAAGCCAATCTTTTTGGAAAAAAGCAAAATGCATAAACAAAAAAAGAATTCACAACCTAACTGTGAATTCCTTTTATAAAATCCCACTTGAAAGGGTGTTATTCATGCCATTAAGTCATAGTGACCAAGTTACATTGCTAAAAGATATTCTAAACAATCATCAAACAGATTGCTGCGGTTCTGTATCAGAATGTGAACAATTAGAACGTTTGGTGAAGTCCCTTATGGTAAACTCACAGGTTGATCAAAATGTAAAAAACATTTTGCAGGAAGTTTATCAATATAGCCAACAGGGCGCAGGGACGGCTGACTTAGATGAGCATATCCTATCCAATCAAGAAAACCTATCCCAGTGGGTGAACGATATTGGTCAGTTTTCCTGATTAAAGGATATCATCTAAAAATATTAACCATTTGTTCATTTCTTCGATGCGGTTTTTATTTTTATACCATTGAATAGAAGATAGGGTCTGAACGGCCACATACCATTTCATTCTTAGTCTTAGATGATCCGTTAGGTTTAACCCATACATGCTAAGCCAATCCTGCCAATTTTCTTCTGGAATATACCAGTAAAGGAGCAAACCAAGATCGATTGCAGGGTCGGCGATCATCGCCCCATCCCAATCAATTAAGTACAACTGGTTGTCTTCCGCAAGCAACCAGTTGTTATGGTTTACATCACCATGACATACCACTTTTTCTTCACTGTAGACATTCTTCGCTTCCTGTTTTAAGAAATTCAATGTTTTTTGAACTTCAGGCAAGAAAAGGATTTCTTCATCTAAATCAGTTATCACCGTCTGAAAAAAGATTTCAGGGTCCAAAGGCGATTTTTCTAATCGGCTAAGCATACCCAGCATCGGCTCTGATTGGTGAATTTTTTTCAGCAACTTCGCAACAAGTTCATGATTCATATCAGAAGGTTTCAATTCCCGGCCTTCTAGCCATTGCTGTGCTGTTATGACATCTCCGTTTTCCAGTCGTTTCGTCCAAACAAGCTTTGGGACGATCCCTTCTGCCGATAGTACCGCAAGGAATGGAGAAGAATTCCGCTTTAAAAAAAGCCTTTGATCTTCATAATGTGCATAAAAGGCTTCTCCTGTCGCGCCTCCAGCAGGGGTAATTTCCCACTCTTGTCCTAATATATGTTCCAAAATTGTTCACCTTCAATTTATGCCGTTCTTATGGGAGCTTTTAGATATAAGCGCATGCGCCTTTTTACCTTCATTTTAAAAATAAAAAAAGGCTATTGAACCATCGACACAATAGCCATCATAATAAATTTTATCGCGGGTAGCCTTTTTTCGTCAAGTAATCTTGCGAAACTATTTTTTTAGGAAAACATTTAGCGAGATTGGTCCAACCGTTATCTCGCCACCTTGAAGGATTTTGTTTAAAGAAATTCCTGAAAACTCATGATTGGCAAGCATAAACCATTCACCGTCAGGTATTGTGACTAAATGGTCACGGGAAGAAGGATTTATAATCATGATGACTTGGTTCTTTTCGTATAAAAGGCCTAAAACTGGCGCTAGAAATGGTAAGATTTGAATTCCGGAGCGAATGTCATCAGGATTTCTCATACGAAAGCAAGGATACGATTTTCGAATTTGAATAAGGCCTTTTATATACTCTACGTTTTCCTTATAGATACATTTCCGCTCCCAATCAAGTTGGTTTACGGTATCAGGTGAACGATAGCTGTTTCCTTCGCCATGTTTCGTTCGAAAAAACTCCTGACCGCTATGAAGAAAAGGAATTCCTTGTGCCAATAAAACCAATCCCGAGGCAAGTCGATGATATTTCATTCGAGCTGTCTCATCAGTCTCTTTATGACAAGCAAGAAGCTTATCCCACATGGTATGGTTATCATGACATTCAACATAATTTACTGATTGAGATGGATTATTAAACAATCCATTATTCTTTTTATTAAAACCGATGCTGCCAGTGATTAATTCAATCGCACCCTCAAGGAAGTGTTCATTTCCTAAAGCATATCCTTTATCGAATAAATTAAAAGTACTACCTTTAATGGTATCACGGAATTTATCATTAAATTGGCCAATTTGCGGCATTTTGGCCTGATTCGCGATGATCGCTTTTTGATCTTGGGGGAGTGGTGTATTAAGGTTCCAGCCCTCACCAATAATAATTGTTTCTTTATTTATGCTGTCACAGACTGTCCTAACTAAATTCATCGTCTCTACATCCAAAATACCCATTAAGTCAAACCGGAAGCCATCAATATGGTATTCCTCCATCCAATATTGAATGGAATCTAAAATAAATTTTCTTACCATCCTCCGCTCGGATGCTATATCATTCCCCACACCAGTCCCGTTTGAAGGAAGTCCTATCTCATTATGACGGAAATAATAACCAGGAACCACTTTTTCAAAAGAGGAATTTTCACGGATATATACATGATTATATACCACATCCATAATAACCCTGAGACCAGCACGATGAATTTGATCAATTAATTCCTTTAATTCAATAATCCTCACATAGGGATTAGAGGGGTCTGTTGAATAGCTTCCTTCTGGAGTATTAAAATGAAGGGGGTTGTAGCCCCAATTATAATCCGCATTCGGATCGAGTTCATTCACACCCGCAAAATCATGAAAAGGGAGAAATTCAATATGAGTGATTCCCAAGTCTTTTACATAAGACAATCCAGTGAGTCCCCCATCTTTATCCTTTGTGTCAAGCTCACTTGCACCAAGGTATAGGCCTTTATGGGTTACTCCGCTGCTAGAATGAATCGTAAAATCTCTAATATGTGTTTCATAAATAATTGCATCAACAGGACTTTCTATTAGAGGAAGCTTTACTTTGGGTCTTTTTGTTTTTTTCAGGTTTACAATGATCCCATGTTCCCCATTTGCCGTCAAGGCTTTTACATACGGATCGATGACCTCCCGCCATTCCAGGTTTACATGGACAAGAAAGCTATACTGATAATATTCTAAATTTCCATTTACCGTAACCGACCAAATCCCCGAATCTTCTCGCTTCATTTTTACGATTTCGGAAAATTGGCTGTTAGGCGGTCGTAACTTTAATTTGAGCGCCGTTGCTGTTGGGGCCCAAAGCTTAAACTGACTTTGTCGTTCATCAAAGGTCACGCCTAAATCGGTACCGTCATAATAAAATTTTTTATCAAAGATTTCCGTCCGGATGACTGCACCTATTTGGAGATCTGTTTTTCCTCCGTGTTCGTCATGTATCCAATATTGTTTTCCAAATGATAGTTCCTCTTCTAGCTGGCAAACATATTTCATTTTATTTTCTATTTGGCGCTTGTCGATGATTTTCAATGGGGCATCTTTAAAGTCATTGGAAATAATGAATAAAGATGATGACCCATGGTGATATGAAAGTGGCAGAAGAATCGTAATGATCTTCATCTCATCTAAGTAGGCAAGAAAATTTCGCTCAGTGGCAATCATTCGAGTCCCTCTCTTTCAAATCAGCTGATTCCTTATTTTTCCACCCCGTCAAAACTGCCAGTGCCTTTGTCTGCAGGTGAATGGTCAAAGGGGTAAATCCTATATGCTCGCCATCACCATGTACAAATAGAGAACTATTTGAATGGATGGAAACTACTTTTCCCTTAAAAGTTTTTACTTCCTTAAAATGGATATGTTTCCCCCAAAAAACACTAATAAAAACAAGCAACAATTTTAGACGTGATAACTTATGGACAACGGTTATATCAAACAGCCCATCGTCTGGCTCAGCTTGAGGTGCAATTTTCATACCTCCTCCATAATAAGGCTGATTGGAAACGGTAACAAACCATGTTTGTTCAAATATATGCTTTTTCCCGTCAATTGATAAATCAATTGTAGATGTTTTATAAGTAAATAACTTTTTTAGTAGAAAATACACATAAACCAAGCGTCCCATTGAGAGCTTATTTAACCATGCCTTTATTGGGGATTGATTTACTTCATGGGCAATACTTGCATCAAACCCCGCACCCATATTATTAATAAAATAATGGACTGATTGATCCTCCATCGTCATTTTGCCTGCATCAATTGATTGGGCATCACGTTTCATTAATCGACAAATGACATGGAGGGCTTCCAATGGATCCGACGGAATAAGAAAGCCACGTGAAAAATCATTCCCCGACCCTCCGGGTATGAATCCTAGTGTGATATTTATATTATTCACGATTCCATTCATCACTTCATGTATGGTTCCGTCTCCGCCAACAGCAATGATTACTTTTTTCTCTTTGTTGCTTGCAGCAATTTGGCTGGCAATGATTTTCGCGTGTCCTGGATACTCTGAAAAAAATGCCAAATAGGATATTTTTTCTTTCTCCAATTGCGTTTCAACATTTCTCCAAATATTAAAGCAGTGGCCGTTTCTTGCTTTTGGATTGATAATAAAATAGATTTGTTTCATACCGCCACCTCTTTACTAATGGTATTCTAAAGGGAATAGGGTTATGGCTTCATATTTTGGGGTCCTTTGAAGATGAGTTTGGTATAAGACCACATCCCTTGCTTGAAAAGGAATGGGGTTAGACTGGAGCTCATCCCACAGGGCAAGTAGTTCTTTTTGAAAGGCTTGTTCCCCAACCCATTTTCTTGCAAGGGTAATATGGGGACGAAACGGACGGGTTTCCAGTTGAAAGCCAGCTTTTTCACAAGCAGAAAATACCTTATTTCTTAACTCTTTCAGGTCCGAACTATCCTCTGTATCCGCCCAAAAAATACGAGGCGTTTCTGGATTTCCGAATATCCCTAGTTTGTTTATTTTTAAAGGGAATGCTTTTTCGTTCTTAACCGCTTCTCTCACCAGTTTTTCTGTCTCTACAAGTTTTTCAGAGCCTGCACCGCCTAGAAAAGCCAATGTAATATGCAGATCCTGATGATGGACCCATCTGCTAAACGGAATTCTTCCTTTAATTTTTTCGATCCGATCTTTCATGATTACTTTTGTTTCATCTGGTATCTTTACAGCATAGAAAAAATGGTTTCTTGGTTCCATTCGATTTATTCATCCTTTATTAAATTTTAGTCTATTTTTCTTTAATTGTATCTAATTACAGACAAACATTATCCGATATTTTTTACAATGGGGAAAAAATTATTTATCATTAAATAAGGAACTACAGAAAGGAAGGGCCCAAATTGAAAGTTGTAAATAATATTGCCGAACTAATTGGAGAAACACCTCTCGTAAAACTCAATCGCGTTGCTCCAAAAGATGGGGCCACTGTATATTTAAAGCTTGAATTTTTTAATCCTAGTAAAAGTGTAAAAGACCGCGCCGCTTTTAATATGATTCTTGCAGCTGAAAAAAGAGGGTTTTTAAAAGAGGGGTCAACCATTATTGAGCCGACTAGTGGAAATACCGGCATCGGCTTAGCTATGAATGCAGCAGCACGTGGATATCGCTCGATTATTGTAATGCCAGATACGATGACATTGGAACGAATTAATATTTTAAAAGCTTATGGGGCTGAGGTTGTCCTTACTCCGGGGGACGAAAAGATGCCGGGTGCTATAAAAAAAGCACAAGAATTAGCAGCTGTTATTCCTAATAGCTTTATTCCGATGCAGTTTGAGAATCAAGCAAATCCAGATGCCCACCGAAACACAACCGCAGTTGAAATCATTGAGGCGATGAAAGAAATCGGCAAGACTTTATCTGCTTTTGTTGCCACTGCAGGAACGGGCGGGACGATTACAGGAACGGGGGAAGTCTTAAGAAAGCAGTTTGATAATTTATTAATCCATGTTGTGGAACCTAAAGGGTCACCTGTTCTATCCGGTGGAAAACCTGGTAAACACAAGCTTGTCGGGACAAGTCCTGGATTTATCCCTGAAATCCTTAACCAGGATGTGTATGACGAAATTCAAAAAATCTCCGATGAAGATGCTTATGAAATTTCCCGTAAATTAGCTAGTGAGGAAGGAATTCTCGTTGGTCCGTCCTCAGGCGCTGCCTGCTTCGCTGCATTGCAAGTCGCAAAGACATTAACCTCCGACGATGTAGTTGTGTGCATTGCTTGTGATACGGGTGAGAGATATTTATCGAGCGATCTATTTCAATTTGATTAAGAGAAAAAGACGTGCGTACGTGCACGTCTTTATCTCTTTCTTATAGATTTCCACATTGCCTTTCAATTTCCTGAACAAATAACTCTTGTAATTTTCTTGTGACAGGTCCAGGCTGTCCGTCTCCTGCTTTTTTTCCATCTATTTCAATAATCGGCATTACCTCTGCCGTTGTACTAGCGAGAAACACTTCATCAGCTTGCGCTAGTTCATCAAGAGTAAAAGTTCTTTCTTGGACTCTAATATTATTTTTTAAACAAAGATCAAGAATAACATCCTTTGTAATCCCTTTTAGGATAAGATTATCTGATTGGTGTGTCATTACAGTTCCGTTTTTAACAATAAAGATATTGGATGAGCTTCCTTCTGTAACATCCTGGCCTCGATGCTGGATGGCCTCAAAGCATCCTTCTTCAGCAGCTTTTTGTTTTGCTAATAAATTAGCTAGTAAATTTAAGCTCTTTATATCACAACGCAGCCAGCGGATATCTTCAGTAAGAATCGTAGTCACGCCGGTCGCCAAACTTTCTACTGGTCGTCCAACCTCTTTCGTATAGGCTACAAGAGTTGGCACAATCTCTTCCGTGGGAAAAGGATGATTACGCGGAGCAACTCCCCTTGTAATTTGTAAATAAATCGTGCCCAGTTGCAGATTATTTTTTTCCTTTAATTCCTCTAGTAATTGTGTTAATTGTTCGATTGTATATGGTAGTGTAATCCCAATACTAGCGGAACTTTTTACAAAACGATTTAAATGTTCGTTTGCTGTAAACATCCTTCCATTATAAACCCTGATGACCTCATAGACCCCATCACCAAATTGATAACCGCGGTCTTCCACGTCTACCCTAGCTTCTGAACGTTCAATTATTTGGCTGTTCAAAATAGCAAATTTCATCTCCGATTTCCCCTTTGTTTACTTATTCATTTTGTGTCCATTCAAATATGGCCTGTGCGTAAATAGCCGTTGCAGATATAGTTGCTAATGTAACAATATCATTATGGCATTTATCTTATCAATTTTTTATAAAAGCTTCCAAATAACAGTATATTTTACTAAAAATTCAAAAAATTATCATAAACCAAACATTATCCCCCATACCATATAGTAATAGCAATGAAAGTGAGGGAGAAAATCCGAATAATTTACGTAAATTTAATTTAATTATTTTGTAAATTTTACTATTGTGGTAGAAATTTTCAGAAATTATGGGTACAATATGGTTAGATGTATGACATCTAAGTATCCACTACAACCATCCATGAAAAGGAGTTGTCTGCGCGGAAAAGAAAACTACATATTTTCAAAGAGGCTGTCGGTAGAGGGATTAAGCCATAGGTTTGAAAAAAGGATAGGGAGTGGTTCTTTGAAACCTTCAACTAACCGGATGTTAAACCGCATCAAATGTATCTACATGTTTATCCGCAATAACGGCACTGTCACGACGCAGGAACTTGTAGAGGAATTTGGTATCACTCCTCGCACCATACAACGAGATTTAAATGTCTTAGCCTATAATGACTTGGTCATAAGCCCAAGCCGCGGAAAATGGACTACTACAGAAAAGAAAGTGAAGATGTCATCTTAAAACCAATAAAATTAGATTAATACACATTAAAAAAAGCACGCGAGTCAATCGTGTGCTTTTTTGTTTTCATGAATTACCGCCGGTCATGGATTTGATCAAATTTAATAATTTTATTAAATTCTTGGTCGCTTAAGATTCCGAGCTTTTTAAACAAAAATGAATAAAGGAAAATCCTCCGCTGCATTCGAGGGTTTATATTCATAAAATCCGCCTCCTATTTATATTTATAATATTCGCCTTAACTAATAAAGTTTCCTTCAGGCAAAAAATATTCATTAAGAAAAATCTCCAACTCTATTTGACAGTTTATTAAAATATGCTATATTAGTATAAAATACTTTAGCGCTTAAAAGCGTCTAAGCAAAGAAGAAAAGTGAGCTGAATCAACATGGAACATAAACAGCAGGAATTAAAAAAAGGATTATTGCCAAGGCATGTCCAGTTTATTGCTTTAGCTGGAATGATTGGGACAGGTATCTTTAAAGGAAGCTCTGATACCTTGAATATTGCAGGGCCAAGTGTTGTTGTTACCTATTTAATTGGCGGTCTCATTCTCTTTATTATCATGGCAGCCTTAGGGGAAATGGCGTTGGCCTTTCCAAATTTAAATGTCCAGCATTTAGTAAAAAAAGCTTTTGGATTTCAAGTTTCCTTCATTGTTGGCTGGCTCTACTGGATTAATTGGATTTTAGTCACAGTAGTAGAATTATTAGCAGCTGGCAGTTTCTTGCAATATTGGCTCCCTTCTGTCCCATTATGGATATTAAGCCTTATTTGTGCAGTTGTAATCGTTGGAATCAATTTAACTCAAGTGAAATATTATGGAGAGCTGGAGTTTTGGTTTGCAGGAATAAAGATTTTAGCCTTAACGGCATTTATTGTTTTAGGATTTTTGCTTCTATTTGGAATCATTCCTGGCTCTTCGACCGGTTCTGTCGCGAACTATACAGCACATGGGGGATTTTTCCCGCACGGTCTTGTCGGCATGTTCAGCGCGTTCTTAGTGGTCATGTTTTCCTATGGAGGTGCTGAATTAATCGGGGTTGCCGTTACGGAGACAAAAGATTCTGAGCGGGTTTTACCAAAGATCATTAAGGGTGCCGTCTGGCGCGTCATCATTTTTTATATTTTACCAATCTTAATTATTTGCGGCCTTATGCCTTGGAATAAAGTTTCTGGCTCTGAAAGCCCATTCGTTCAAGTTTTCAGCAGCACTGGCCTTCCAGGCGCTGCCCATATCATGAATTTCGTCCTTTTAACGGCAGTACTATCGGCTGCCAATTCGGGGATTTACGCTACTTCTAGAACGTTATTCTCGATGGCCCAAAGCGGCGTGGCACCAAAGAGTTTATTAAAAACAACGAAAACGGGAATTCCATTAGCAGGGATTATGATTACTAGTGCCTTTATTTTAGGCGGTGTTTATTTAGCCTATATAACACCTAGTCAAGTCATCAGCTATCTTATGACAATCCCAGGTTTTACAGTCATGTTAATTTGGATTAGCATTTGTGCCGCCCAATTAAAGTTAAGACCATTATATAAAAATCAACCCGCTTTTCGGGTAAAAGGGTTTCCTTACACCACGATATTTGCGATTGTGTCCTTATGCACCATCTTTATTGGATTTATTTTAAATCCCAATAATTTAATTGGTTCAAGCGTCTCTTTAATCACTTTAGGAATACTTATTATCCTCTCGTTTGTGGGTAGAAATAAATGGACATCCGTTAATTTGAATTCATCTCGCACTATTTAAAAAAGTGATACCCAAAAAACTTTGGGCATCACTTTTTTTCTTGGTCATCCTCCGATTCAACAAACAGTCTAAGCGCAGTAAGTTTATTTTGCCAATAAAGCTCAAAATACTGAAGCCAGTCTTTTAATTCAAATAGCGGCTCAGGTTCCAGCTTATACCGTGTTTCCCTGCCTACTTTTCGCTCCTTCACCAGACCGGCATCAGCTAAAACCCTTAAGTGCTTAGAAACAGCTGTGCGGCTTATCGGGTAGTGTTCACTGATAGCCGTGACAGGCAATTCTTGATTGCTTAATAGTTTTAGCAGGCTCCGGCGGGTTGGATCAGCAATGGCTTGAAAGACATCATGCTTTGCTGAAGAAGCAGCCATCTATGCCTCAACATACCCTTGTAATTTTTTAACAAGACCTGACCAGCCCTGATTCATGTTTTCGCGAATTGGAGTATGTGGAGCACCAAACTCAGTAACTTTGTTGGCGTCCCAACCGCCATGGATTAACGTGAATTCTGTTTTCCCATCAAGCTCTTTTAACTCAAATGTAAGTGTCCAGTCTTTTCCCCAATTGAAAGAGAGACTGTTTGGCGGATCGACATGTGTTACCTTACATGGTGACATACCAAATTGACCAGCATTTAAATGAAATTCGTGTCCCTCAACAGGCTGCATATCGTTTGGCATGAACCAGGCTGCAAGGCCTTCAGAAGTTGCAACCGCATCCCATACTTTATTAATTGGAGCATTATACACCAACGTATATTTAATATCTTCTAATGTACCTTGTGTTTCGTTTACCATAATTATTTTCCTCCTCAATTACTTTCCGATTAATTTAATATGTAACCATTTGGTTTCACATTAAGATAATATAACACCATTTGGTTTCACGTCAAGCGTTTTTAAAGGCTAAAATCGTGATTCCTATTACTTTGTAAAAAAGATAAGCATTGAATTGATTTTTCATTGACCGAAGGAGTAAGTTTTATTGCATTTTCGGCATGGAACCGCTCATTTTTTTAATGGAGCGCACATGCTACGTTACCCAAGGTCTCATTTCATCCTTGTTTAGGTAATGTATACCCCTTCTACGTTACCTTAATTTTCTTTTCATCCCAGTTTTGGTAACGTAGACCCCTTCTACGTTACTCTAATCCTCCTATCATCCCCGTTTAGGTCACGTAGCCTCTTTCTATGTTACCCTAATCATCTTTTATCCCGGTTTGGGGTCACGTAGCACCTTTTTGGTTGTCTGGAAAATGGAATTAATTCTTTTTTTGACTGCAAAAAATCTCAAAAACAACAATAACGAGACTTTCAAAATAAAAGGTGACTCTACAATAAGTAAAGTCACCAAAAAAATTCATATCATACAAAGCTCGGCTGTTGGGTATTTAAATTTCTCTACCCTGATTACTGTATAACAATGCCTGGGCGATGCCTGTAAAATACTCTGATTCTCTAATAATATGATTTAAAACGACCTTTGCAGTTGGATTACCGCTGACGGCAGAGCTTTCCGTTTTAATTTGCTCACAAAGTCTTATGAACGATAAACTCTGCTGCAAACAATAAGAGACAAGTTGAAGAACATGCTGATACAGCTCATAGGACACGTTTGAGCCAGACCGAATGACTGTTTCGATATATCCGATAACCTGGCGATGTGTTTCTCCAAGGGCTGTTTCCCACTTATTCAACGCATCGACAAACTCCGGCTCTAATCCCTTCACAAGCTCCCGAATCACAACGGTATGCTCTTCTTCCTGATGCTTCCAAAACTCTGCTTCATCTAGTATTCGAAGCGGCATTTGATCGCCATAATAAAACTGCATGTACATCCTCTCCCTTGTATCTATCACTTCAATTTATGGGAAAAGCATGATAAATATTCAAAACGTGATAGAATACAAATAAAATACATTCTGAGGTAGTTTTATGGACATGAATCAATATATAAGAAGTATCCATTTAAAGAGGGAAGAAATTCCTTCATTTAAAAAATTTCCTTTTAATCTACCGAGTTTGAAAACATTAGATGAATTATCTTTGCACCCAAAAGTTACCTTTCTCATTGGTGAAAATGGAATGGGTAAATCCACTTTATTAGAGGCTATCGCGGTCGCTTTAGGTTTTAATCCTGAAGGTGGCTCCTTTAACTTTAATTTTTCAACATTCGATTCTCATTCTCCCCTTGGAGATTACTTGAAAGTGATAAAAGGCATCGAAAAGCCAAAGGATGGATTCTTTTTGCGGGCGGAAAGCTTTTATAATGTCGCTTCCAACATCGAGGAATTAGACCGTGGAGGAGGGGGGCCGCGAGTAATCGATTCATTCGGCGGTATATCGCTTCATGAACAGTCACACGGCGAGGCTTTCTTTGCTACTTTTCTTCATCGCTTTTTTGGTAATGGCATTTATATCTTGGATGAACCGGAAGCTGCCCTTTCGCCGCTCAGGCAAATGTCGATGCTGACTAGGATTCATGATTTAGTGAATGAAAACTCCCAATTTATTATTGCTACTCATTCACCCATCATCATGGCATATCCCGATGCGAAAATTTTTGAATTCACTGAGGAAGGTATAAGAGAAAGTAGGCTCGAGGAAACCAATCATTATCGAATCATGAAACAATTTTTTGAAGATAAAAATAGAATGCTTCATCATTTGTTGAATGGGAATTAAAAAGAGCTCTGAGACCAGAGCCCTATTGCACAATATTTTTCCCATAAAAGATTTCGTCCATTTCTAACTTTAATCTTTCAGTGATTTCGATATGTTCGTCTGGTGACAAAGTTTCTTTTTTGTAGCCAAATAAGTAGTTGTTCAAATCAAACTCCCGCAGTTTACATTTCGTGTGAAAGATATTCTCCTGATAGACATTGACATCAATCATATCAAACAGTTCTCCTACATCCTCTGGAATGTAGTTTTGAATGGAACTTATTTCATGATCAATAAACAGTTTATGGCCAGTTTTATCTCTTGTAAACCCGCGAACCCGATAATCGATTGTCATTACATCAGTCTCAAACGAGCGAATTAAATAATGAAGTGCTTTGAGCGGGGAAATTTCACCGCACGTTGATACATCAACATCAGCCCTAAACGTACTAATTCCCTCGTCTGGATGAAATTCAGGGTATGTATGCACGGTGATATGACTCTTATCCAACTGCATCACAACAGATTCCGGCAACGGACCCGGTGATTCTTCAAATGATTCCTCCGGTTCATTTGCAGCAACCGGTCCTTCAGAAACAAGCAGGGTTACACTCGCACCTGCTGGTTCAAAATCCTGACTTGCCACATTTAACACATGGGCTCCTATAATATCGGATACATGCTTTAAAATGTTTTGTAATCTATCTGCACTGTATTGTTCATCGATATACTTTAGGTACGCTTCACGCTCTTCCCGCGTTCTGGTAAAACAAATATCGTACATATTAAAACTTAATGATTTAGTCAGGTTATTAAAGCCATGTAATTCAATTGCCTGCTCATGTGTTAGTTTCATGAACCCTGTCCCCCTATGTCAAAAGGTAATATCGCTAGTAAATATTATTAATTTACCCATAGTTCCTTATTTTATGGAAAAATTATTACGTAACATGGTACACTGAATCCAAATTACAAGATTTAAAGGGGATGACTTATTTTGAACAATGAAATTGCCCTAATAAAGGAGCTTTATACTCAGTTTCTAGATGGATGGAATAATCAAAATGCCGTAGAAATGATGAATCCATTTGCAGTGAAAAGCGAATTAATCGGATATGATGGAAGCCAGTACTCTAGCCGTGAAGAGGCAGTTTCAAATCTTAAGCAAATTTTTGCTCATCATCAAACTGCGTCATTTGTGGCAAAAGTTCGAGAAGTACGTTTTTTTGGATCCGAAGTGGCTATACTTCGGGCAATTGCCGGGATGGTACCGCCTGGAGGTACAGAAATCAATTCTAATGTTAATACTCATCACACGCTTGTTGCCCATAAAAATGACGGAAAGTGGCAAATTGTCCTTTTACAAAATACTCCCGCACAATTCCATGGAAGGCCAGAATTAGTTCAACAAATGACTGAGGAACTTCAGGAATTAATATAATTTCACTTTCCTTTCAAAAACAAAGTATCGAAATTTTGATACTTTGTTTTTTATTTCATCATAATTCCCAAATTCTTGTGGAAAATAATTGAAGGTCTGAAGAGAGGTGAAGGGATGAAAAAATTCTTTTGGTTTGTATTACTATTAATTCTGATGCTCCCTAATATTGCGCATGCTGAGCCTTTTGATAAAAACGTCAAGGTAGCGTTCATTAGAGATGGATTCCTATGGACAAAAATAAATGGCAAGGAACAGAAAGTTTCAAATAAAGCTTCAAAACTTTCCTACCAACCTCAATGGTCCCCTGATGGGAAATGGATTTTGTATCAAATTGAACCTAATAAAAAGAAAAATTCGGAAACCTTTACCGAAATATGGGTTTATAATGTCTATACGAAAAAGCATATTAAAATTACTGCTGACGGATATAATCCGAAGTGGTCACCGGTCGAGAATCTCGTTGCTTTTAAAAGCGGTTGGGTTTTAAATGTTTCGAATCTTGAACATTTTTACAATATCGCTTTAGGTGTTAGTGATTATACGTGGTTTCCGGACGGTAAATCGTTCATTACCGCCTCAAGTGCTTCCTTAAGACCGGACGGATGGACAAATCCAATCCTTTTTACAATAGTTCTCGAAAAAGATTTATCAAAAATAAAAAGCTTTACGAAAAATGTAAAGCAATTATATACCATTCCTAATGAATTAAAAAAAGGAAGTATCAGCATGGTGGCAGCTGATCCAGGAAATTTCAAGTTTTCTCCTGACGGTAAATGGATTTCCTTTATTGTAAGTCCTCCAACTGCTTCTTGGGCGATGGACAGCAATATGGTATGTGTTATCTCATCTGAAGGACAAAATTTTGAGGTCTTAGATGAAACCATTATTGGCCCTTCCAAATGGGCATATTCCCAAAATTTATTAGGATATATTGCTGGCGGTGGAAGAATTGTCTTAGGGTTTAAAAACAAAGATATGAAAATTACAGAAATGCCGGCATTTAAATCGACAACCCTTACACCCTCTCATTTTGCAGAATTGGGGTTTGGATGGAAGGATGACAATTCTCTTTTTGTTTCAAGAGTTAAGGAAGCGGATTGGTCAAATGAAGCAAAGAACCGACCAGACCCTTCATTATTTTTAATAAAAATTAAAGAACAAACACAAAATCAGATTACCCATCCGCCTAAGGATTTCGGCGATTATCAGCCACAGTACCTACCCGCTTCAAACAAATTAACTTGGCTGCGAAAAAGAGATATAGCAGACTTTCAAAAGCCAGATTTATGGATTGCTGATTCTAATGGTCAAAATCCACAAGTATGGATTGAAAATATTGATGGGTATGACTTTTATGAAAAAAAGAACTAATTTTGTGATTCGCCGATAAATGGTCGTAATTCGCCGATATATTTAAAAATTCGCCGATAAACCAGTCAGATTCGCCGATAAATTGGCAATTTACGCCGATAAAATCAAACATTTGAAAAAAACACATAAAAAAGTGCCTATTTATTTGCGAAAAATCGAAAAAGCAGCCAGATTTGGCTGCTTTTTCACTTTACTTGATAATCTCTCAATAATTCTATTTCTTCTTCGCTCAATTCCCGATACTCGCCAAGCTCAAGTGTTTCATCCAAGGCAAGCGGTCCCATTGAAATCCGCTGCAGGTAAACGACATTTTTTCCGACTGCTTGGAACATTCTTTTTACCTGATGAAATTTCCCCTCGGTAATGGTCAGTTCAATATCAGACCGAAGTCCGGATTTTAGGATTTTTAATTCACCAGGTTTTGTTTCATAACCATCATCCAATGTCACACCTTTGGCGAATGCTTCCACATCCTCCTCTGTAACTTCTCTATCGATGACAGCAAAATAAGTTTTTGGAACATGCTTTTTAGGAGATAGCAGTCGATGCGCCAATTGCCCGTCATTGGTAATGAGTAGTAATCCCTCAGTATCCTTGTCGAGCCTGCCTACAGGAAATGGCTCATAGACCTGATCCTCTAACTCCAATAAATCGATGACTGTTTCACCTTGATTATCTTCTGTAGCCGATAAAACCCCAGGAGGCTTGTTCATCATTAAATAAATAAACTCTTTATACTCAATGACTTCACCATTTAAGGTAACGGTTTGTGTGTTTGGATCCACATGTTGTTTGGCATCCTTCACTATCGTCTCGTCCACTTTGACGGCACCACTTTTTAATAACTGCTTAACTTCCTTCCGGCTTCCATAGCCGAGATTCGCCAGCATCTTATCAATTCTCAACCGATCTCCTCCCCGGTAATCGTAATTTTGTCATTAGTCTATCTACTTTGTCGCCAAATAATCGTCTGGCAAGACCTGATTTTAGTCCAAGATAAAAATAAATCCCGGCCCCAACCCCAGCACTAATAAGAATGATCAAGACTGATTGCATCTTTGAAGCAGGTGAAAGGAATAACAGTAATAATTTATAAACTACTTCTGTTCCTACCCACATTACTCCAGCGAAAATAACAATTAACAAGCTTCTTCTCCAAACGAAACGGAATGGGTAACGAGCAAACAATTTAATCACGATTATATTAATAATAATGGCTGCCGTATAACCTAAGGTTGTCGCTAATACAGCCCCTCTTGTTTCCATCATTTTAATCAATGGGATATTTAAGGTTAATTTTATTAGTAAACCGACAAGTAAGCTTAGAATGGTATATCGTTGTTCATTTATGCCTTGTAAAATGGCAGCAGTAACCGAATACAAGGAAAAGAGAATTGCAACCGGAGCATAAGCTCTTAAAACGCTTGCTCCAAGTAAATCATGCTGATAAAACGCTGTGTAAACAGGCTCTGCTAATAAAGATAAGCCAATAGCAGCCGGTAAGGTTAAAAATAATAGAACCTGAAATGTCTGATTAAGCTGGCGATTTAAGCTATGTTTATCACCTTCAATGAAAGCCTTGGTTATACTTGGTACTAGTGTTAACGAAAAGGCTGTCGCAAGCGATACCGGTATGATAACGATCTTATGTGACTCGAAATTCAATATGGAGAAAAAGGATTCCGCTACGCTTGGAGCTTTTCCTATCTCGGCCATGGCCTTACTAAAGGTGAATTGATCAATGGCTTGAAATAGCGGGTTAGCTATTCCTACCAATACAAATGGAAACGCAGAGATGAAGATTTCTTTATAAATTTCTTTAAGAGAAATATCGATTGTCCCTTTATCGTGTGTAAGCAGTTCATCTAAATATGGTTTTCTTTTATACCAGTACCAAAATAAAACTAGCAGACCGCCGATTGCCCCTATAAACGCTGCAAACGTTGCTACACTTACAGCCGTAACCATTTTTCCATTAAAAACATGTAAGACTACATAAGCACCTAGAAGTGTAAACGTAATTCGGACAATTTGTTCCACTACTTGAGAAAGTGCAGAAGGTCCCATTGATTGATGACCTTGAAAGTACCCGCGGATTAAGCTCATAAATGGAACAACGATCAAGGCAAAACTGACCGCATGCATAACGGTTGTGACCTGTGAAAGGTTGGCTTTTTTATCGCCGCTAATACTCATTTCAGCTAATGTCGGTGCTGCAAGATACATAATCAAGAAAGCCAAAAATCCTGTTAACAGCATAATCATTAGTCCGGATTTAAATAACTTCCTACCGACAGCATATTCCTCTAGAGCATTATATTTTGAAATAAACTTGGATACTGCAAGCGGAACTCCCGCCGTTGCTATACTTATAAAAATGGTATAGGGGACATAGGAAAATTGATAAAGGGTAGTCCCTGAACGACCGACGATTTGAAAGAATGGAATAACATAAATTAAGCCAAGAATTTTCGATAGTATCGTGCCAAACGTTAAAATAAATGTTCCTCTTAAAAGCTTAGATTGCATAGAATCCCTTCCTACCCGAAGAAATACGTGCGCTTTTTCACAAAGAAAAAATTCGACTTTTTTTGCACACTATTAGTAGTTTACAACTCTTTTCCTTCGGATGCTACTAACAACCGGGTTAAATTTATGAAAAATCGTTTATTTTCATGTTGAAATGTTTATAATGAGGTGAATCTATTTAAAGTTGGTGCAATTATGGAATTTGATGTTATTGTCATTGGCGGCGGTCCTTCAGGCCTAATGGCAGCTATTGCCGCTGGTGAAAAAGGAGCTAAAGTATTATTAATCGATAAAGGGGACAAGTTGGGCAGAAAACTAGCCATTTCTGGCGGAGGACGCTGTAATGTTACAAACCGCCTGCCCGTTGAAGAAATCATAAAACACTTGCCGGGAAACGGAAAGTTTTTATATAGCGCTTTTTCTATTTTTAATAATGAAGATATTATAAAGTTCTTTGAAGGTCTTGGAATTGCTTTAAAAGAGGAAGACCACGGCCGGATGTTTCCTGTCTCTGATAAAGCACAATCTGTCGTTGATGCTTTGTTAACGCAATTGGAAAGGCTTCATGTGAAAGTGTTCAAAAATAGCCCTGTTGCTGACGTTTTATATGAAAATGACCAAGTTTCGGCAGTCCTGTTAAAAGACGGTCAGAAAATCAGGACAAAATCCATCGTGATAGCCGTAGGCGGCAAGTCAGTTCCCCATACAGGCTCGACCGGGGATGGCTATGCTTGGGCGGAAAAAGCAGGTCATACAATTACTGAACTTTTTCCCACAGAGGTTCCTGTTACCTCTAGTGAGCCATTTATTCGCGATAAATCCCTGCAAGGAATTTCCTTAAGAGATATCGATCTTAGCGTGTTGAATCCAAAAGGAAAGCCTCTTATTTCTCACCGAATGGATATGATTTTTACCCATTTTGGAATAAGCGGACCTGCAGTACTAAGGTGCAGTCAGTTTGTCGTGAAGGCTATGAAAAAATGGAACCTAAAAGAGGTCACAATGAGCCTAGATGTTCTTCCAGACAAAAAGGAGGAAGAACTTTTTCAGGAAATCGTGAAATTAGTAAAAGAAGAGCCAAAGAAAAGTATTAAAAACACCTTAAAAGGGCTTCTTCCTGAGCGTTATCTCCTATTCCTATTAGAACAGAACGGAATTGATGCTTCGGAGCAGGGTGGTACGATATCCAATGAAAAATTCCGAGGTTTTGCTAAAAGCTGCAAACAATTCCAGTTCAAAGTAAATGGCACTCTTCCTTTGGAAAAAGCATTCGTGACGGGCGGCGGGGTTTCAGTTAAAGAAATCGAGCCTCAAACCATGGGCTCGAAGTTCATGAATGGCCTCTATTTTTGCGGAGAAATTTTAGATATTCATGGGTACACAGGAGGATACAATATCACTTCTGCCCTTGTAACCGGGAGATTGGCTGGAACCAACGCGGCCCTTGATGCAAAAAAGGCCTGATTTATATTATCAGGCCTTGAATATGATCATAGCTGAAAAGCAATAAATTTGTTCTTCTTCTTCATCTTCCGTCATCGCTGCCACATTATATTTAATATCTAATAGACTCTTTTCATCCAACCCTCTTAAGAAATGATTCATTTCCTTTTCTAGGTCTTTTTCGTGCTCCCTATCAAACAATTTGACCTGTATCACGGTACTCTCCCTTTCTTTTTTCTACCATTATCGCCATTTTTCTGAATTTTTAAAATAAATCTCTTGAAAAAGTTAAGTTTATTTTAAGTTTGAGCTTGTAAATTACTTTTAAGAAAGATGATTTTAGTATGAAAGGAGCATTAATTATGGATAAAAAACAAAAAATCTCTTGGGGAGTCAGCTTTGGCAGCTTGGCATTAGTTGCTGGAATGGTTTCTTATCTAGGTTTATCCAATGGAAATACATCGAATAACCAAGTAACATTCAATCGCGGACAAACTTCAAATAATAATACTAATCAGCAGGCACAGGATAATTTTAATAACGGGAACATGCAGGGACCTGATCAAGGCTTTGATAATTCTAGCGGCAATGATGGTTCATGGGGAGGAGATAGTCAGTTCAATCAAAACGATCAAGGCTCTGTTGATAATGGCAGTAGTAATAATGATCAATTCAGCAATAGCAATGGGCAGGATCAATTCTCAAATAGCGGCGGCCATGGATTTGGACATCATGGAGGATTTGATACAACAACAGGTGGAACCTGATGTACAATGGGATAAGTTCAACTGTGAAAGCTGGGAATCTGACCCATTGAAACGGTCTATGGGACAATTTCAACTAGTAAAACAAAAAACTGTCTCATAGAAGCAGTCTATAGGACAAATTCAACTAGTAAAACCGAAAAACTGTCTCATAGAAACCCTCTATGGGACAATTTCAACTAGTAAAACCGAAAAACTGTCTCATAGAAACCCTCTATGAGACAATTTCAACTAGATAAACAAAAAACTGTCTCATAGAAACCCTCTATGAGACAATTTCAACTAGATAAACAAAAAACTGTCCCATAGAAGCATCTATGGGACCAAACTCCGCAAGAAGAAATTTGATTTTACAATTGATGGTGACTTTTTGGTTATTTTGTTTCACCCGTCCAGTTTAGCATTCCGCCAACCATGTTGCGGACTTTATAGCCCTGATCCTGCAGGTAATGGCAAACATTTCCGCTGCGGCCGCTTGAACGGCAGATAAAGATATATTCTTTATCTTTGTCAAAATAATCGAGGTTAGCTGGAATGTCACCCATGCGAATATGTTTTGCCCCTGGAATCATCCCTCCAGCAACTTCTTCATCTTCCCTAACATCTACTAGCTCAAGTTTTTCCCCCGCCTCGAGCTTCTTTTGCAGTTCTTCTGGTGTAATTGTTTGAATTTCTTCCATCCCACTCATCCTTTCGGAAAAACGTCCTCCTACTAGAGGAGGATGTTCTATTTTGTTAGTTTGCTACAATATTAACTAGTTTACCCGGAACGGTAATCACTTTGCGCACGGTTTTGCCTTCGATTTGTTCCTTGACGCGGTCATCTTCCATCGCGATTCCTTCTAATGCCTCTTTGCTGGCATCAGTTGGTACCATAAGCTTCGTTTTTACCTTACCGTTTACTTGGATAACAATTTCGACTTCCTCATCCACAAGCTTTGCTTCATCATATGCAGGCCATGCTTCGTAAGAAATCGTCTCACTATGTCCAAGCTTTTCCCAAAGCTCTTCAGCGATATGCGGACTAACAGGTGCAAGCATTTTAACAAATCCGTCAACGTAATGCTTAGGTAATACTGTTGCTTTATAAGCTTCGTTAATGAATACCATCATTTGAGAAATAGCGGTATTGAATCTCAAGCCTTCATAATCCTCGGTAACCTTTTTCACCGTTTGGTGGTAGACCTTATCTAGATTTGGATCTTCATCATTTGGCTGGATTTTCGGACTTAATTCGCCGTTTTCCTCAACAAACAATCTCCAAATTCGATCAAGGAAGCGGCGTGAACCATCCAGACCATTTGTCGACCAAGCAATCGATGCATCAAGCGGTCCCATAAACATTTCATACAGGCGTAGCGTATCAGCTCCATGGCTGTCAATAATATCATCAGGATTTACTACATTCCCTTTTGACTTACTCATCTTTTCATTGCCTTCGCCTAAAATCATTCCTTGGTTGAACAGCTTTTGGAATGGTTCTTTTGTCGGTACCACACCGATATCATATAAGAATTTATGCCAGAAGCGTGCATATAGCAAATGAAGCACCGCATGCTCAGCACCACCAATATAAATATCGACTGGCAGCCAATGATTTAATTTTTCTTGTGATGCAAGTGCCTGATCATTTTTTGGATCAATATAGCGTAAATAATACCAGCAACTGCCTGCCCATTGCGGCATGGTATTCGTTTCACGGCGGCCTTTTTTGCCTGTTTTTGGATCGACAACATTTACCCAATCGGATATATTGGCAAGTGGTGATTCACCTGTGCCAGATGGTTTGATATCCTTCGTTTTTGGTAAGGTTAATGGAAGCTGGTCTTCCGGTACAGCCGAGCTTGTGCCATCTTCCCAATGGATGATTGGAATCGGCTCGCCCCAGTAACGCTGACGGCTAAATAACCAATCACGTAAACGGAAGGTTACCTTTTTGGTACCGATGCCTTTTTCCTCTAACCAAGAAATCATTTTTGAAATCGCTTCTTCTTTATTTAAACCATTTAAGAAATCGGAATTAATATGTTCGCCATCACCGGTATAGGCTTCTTTTTCGATATCTCCGCCAGCAACAACAGCTTTAATTGGCAGACCGAATTCTGAGGCAAATTCATAGTCGCGCTCATCGTGAGCCGGGACAGCCATAATGGCACCTGTTCCATAGCTGACAAGGACATAATCAGCAATCCAGATAGGCATTTTTTCCCCATTTGCCGGATTGATAGCATACGCACCAGTAAACACACCTGTTTTTTCTTTAGCAAGGTCGGTACGCTCTAAATCGCTTTTCATTTTAACCTTATCTAAATAAGCATCAACGGCCGCGCGCTGCTCCACAGTTGTAATGGTATCAACAAATGCATGCTCTGGAGCCAATACTGCGTAGGTGGCACCGAATAATGTATCCGGGCGAGTTGTGAACACTGTGAAGGTTTCGTCATGACCATCAATGGCAAAAGTTACTTCGGCTCCTTCTGAACGGCCAATCCAATTGCGCTGCATTTCTTTTAAGCTTTCTGGCCAATCAAGCTCTTCTAAATCTTCAAGCAACCGATCGCCGTATGCAGTAATTTTTAGCATCCATTGCTTCATTGGGCGGCGTTCAACTGGATGTCCCCCGCGTTCGCTCTTACCATCGATAACCTCTTCATTTGCAAGTACGGTTCCAAGTGCTGGGCACCAGTTCACGGCTACTTCATCGATATAGGCGAGGCCTTTTTCCCAAAGCTTTAAGAAAATCCATTGCGTCCACTTATAGTATTCAGGATCGGTTGTATTTACTTCACGGTCCCAATCGTATGAGAAACCTAATGCTTTGATTTGTCTGCGGAAGGTATTGATATTCTTCTCGGTGAATTCTGCCGGGTCGTTACCAGTATCTAAAGCATATTGTTCTGCCGGTAGTCCGAATGCGTCCCATCCCATTGGATGAAGAACGTTATATCCCTGCATCCGCTTCATGCGTGAAAGGATATCGGTTGCTGTGTAGCCCTCAGGGTGTCCTACATGGAGCCCGGCCCCTGATGGATATGGAAACATATCTAAAGCGTAGAATTTTCGTTTATCATATTCTTCGCTTGTTTTAAATGTTTTTTCTTCTTCCCATTTCTTTTGCCACTTTTTTTCGATTTGTTGATGATCGAAACTCATACTCTGTTCCTCCTTAAAATAAAAGCGGAAGCGCCTTAACCAGCCCCGACAAGCATAAGTCGAGCCGGCGGAAAGGTTGCTTTTTAACCTTTTCGACGGATTGGCTTAGACCAAAGAGGGGCTAGGCGCTGTAGCTAGATAAAAAAAATAAAAAAACCTCTCATCCCAAAAAGGGACGAGAGGATTGTGTATGTATCTTCCCGCGGTACCACCCACATTAGTGTTATAAAACACTCGCTTCATTCTCCTTAACGCGGTAAACGGCAAACATTACTTTAAATTCATGCTTGCAACTCATAGGCGAGTTCATGATGTATCCGGTTGACTTTCACCAGCCGTCAACTCTCTAGTTCGGATATGGATCATTACTACTCCTAGTCACTGTTTTTTCAATATAAAGTATTACGGTTATTGTATTAAATTTCCCAACAATATGCAAGTAACCCAGCTGCCTATTTTCATGATTGACAATTACATGTTGCTTTAAACCTAAGTTTCACCCTCCACCCCACGTGGACAAAACACTAAATTTGTCCACGGACGGTGCCTGTCACCCTTATGCTACGATCGTATAGAAGTGTTGTTACGATGGAAATTAAGAATAAAGCAATTAATACGGTAAATAATGCAGACATACTATATAAATCTACTAGCATTCCTCCCAAGAGAGGTCCAATCATTCTTCCTCCGGTTGCGGTGCTGTTGACGATTCCTTGGTAAAAGCCCTCTCGGCCCTTCGGTGCTAGACTGAATGCGACTGTCGGAACAGCAGGCCAGATGAACATTTCACCAATTGTTAAGATAATCATCGCAACGAGAAACCCTGGAAAGGCGCTGGCATTGCCTGCAACAATAAATGACACAATGAAAATGCCAATACCAATAAGGATTTGCAGCTTTAATGAAGAAGAGAGATATTTCAGTACTCCATTTAAAAGCGGCTGGCCTAGTACGATAATTGCTCCATTAATGGTCCATAAAAAGCTATATTGTGTGAGCGAAATGTTGATTTCCTGCGTATATGAGGCGATCGTCGTCGTCCACTGGACATACGCTACCCAGCAAAGTAAATAGCCTAAACATAGAATTAGTAATGCTTGTAGGTTGGCTTTTACTTTAACACCCTTTGCTGATTCTCCGTTATTTTCCTGCTTTGTCGAATCAATTAATATTCCTTTATAGCCGAAAACGGCAATAAGCATGAAGATGACATACATGATCATATTGGCAAGGAAGATCAGTTGAAACGAGTAATCTGCCACCAATCCTCCAAGTGCAGCTCCCACTGCTACACCCAGGTTTTGTGCGACATAAAGAGCATTAAATGCCTTTCTCCCGCCTTCCTTCCAAACCGATCCTGCCATTGCATACATCGATGGAAAAATGATTCCTGTTCCAATGCCAACTATCGTAAGAAAAATAACATACTCTGGCCAACCATGCCAGAAGGTTAATCCGATAAGGGCTGTGAGTGAAATGGAGATACCTAGAAGAACAGATTTATAGCCGCCGATTTTATCAAATAAATGACCGCCGTATAAATTTCCGATTACGTTTGCTCCTGCATTTAGCATCAGAACAATGCCTGCAACCGATAAAGATTTTCCTAAATGATCGTGAATATAGATAGTGTTTAAAGGCCATAAAAAAGAAGAGCCGATTACATTCACTGCCATCCCGATAATTAAGAGCCATAAGGCACGTGGCATGAAAAACGCTCCTTTGTAATAAAATATTTCGACACCCTAGGTAATTTTAGATGTTTTCCTGACTGAGTGCAATCTTTTTCTCCGTTGACACCTTGCCAATATTTTGACAAAATAATACAAGAAAACACTGTCTCTACAAAAGAAACAGTGTTTTCGAAACTCATTTTATTCTCAGGCTCTTTCCCAAACTTCTTATTCCTTCTTGGCGGGACGAATAAGAACATCAATGGAAAGGGTCTATTTTTTTACTGGTGTTGCCGGTACTACTGGAGCCTGCGCTGGGAAATAGGCATTTACAGCCTTGTCCTTTTTCTTTTCATTCACTTTTTCATCTAAGACTGCTTTTTTCACTTTATCAATTTCCTTATCAAGCTCTTCCATATTGACGCCTTTTTTCACTAACTCTTCTGTTGCTAGGCGGATGGCTTTGTTGGATTGCTCAATGGAAATCCTTAGCGAATCCATCGATCCTTGTGGGTTGTGGAAGCCTGCAGAGTTTTCTGCGGCAACGATATCCCAATACCATTGGCCCTGACGTACATATTCCTGTACTTGCTTAATTTTATCTTTACTTACACCAGACGTAATCATTTTGTTTACATAGTAGTGTGAAGTCGTTGATACGTTTTGTGCATCATGTAACGCACTTACGTTTGCTTCTTGAATTTCTAGGACACGATCTTTTAGTTTATCTAAATCGCGGTCACCATGGCACTGTCCGCAAGAAGTTTGCATGGTCTTAAGAGGTGAAGTCCACCAGTGTGAGGTGATTTTTCTTTTTCCATCGACACGCTCATATGGCATATGACAATCGGCGCAAGAAACGTCCGCTTTACCATGCGTACCTGACATATGGGTTTCATATTCTGGGTGCTGCGATTTTAGCATTGGTGTTCCGGAAATATTGCTAATCCAGTCTTTTTCAAAACCATTTTGTTTGGCAATCGTATTGTAGTATTCATACATATCTTCTGGCTTGAAGCCTTTTGTCCAAGGGAATGTAACTTCGCTGTTTTTAGCAGAAAAATAATACTCAACATGGCACTGACCGCAAACATAGCTGCGCATTTCATTCTTCGTTGGATTGGAAACGTCCACACCTTGTGCTTTTAGTGCTTTAAAGAAGCTTGGCCGTGTTACCCGTAAATCCATTGTTTTCGGATCATGGCAGTCAGAACAGCCAATTGGCGAATGGCCCATGGCTTCCCCTTTTGGCCAAATTTCTTTGTTAAAATTTGCTCCCCAATAGTGGTCACCCATTTCTTCAATCATTTTTGGCACGGCGGTAGATTTACATGTGTAACAAGAACCCACAGATTTATCGGTAATCCGTTTAATACTGCGAATATCTTCGAGCGCATAAGTATGGCCGCGTTCTTCATTGTACTCCGTCGCAAACCCATAGCCGTTGAAAAGGATTGGCAACAGCGGCTCTTTATCTGCTCCATATTTGCTGACTTTTAAAGAACCTCCATAGGTAGTGTCTTCCATTTTTTCATTTTTCTTATAGCTGTTATACTGAAGCGGGAATAATTTTTTAAACGCTTCATTGCTAATTTCGTCATCAGATAGGCCTGTTGTCTTTTGACCTGCTGCAGCGGCTGTTTTCTCACTGGAATCATGTCCACATCCGGTAATAATCAAAACCAATGCCAGCAGGAGAAGATATGCCCCATATCTTAACCTTCCCATTTTTAAAATCCTCCCTTTTTCTCTAATAACTCTCCTGATTTAGGTGGCTCTTTATAATGATCGTCTTTAAAGCCTTTCCCATGCGGTACAGTTTTGTGGCAGGATACACAACTATCCTTTGCATCATGTGAGACATTGGTAATTGTACTTTTGTGGCAGGAGATACAGTTTTCGTTAATGACTTTCGTTGTGCGGTCAGTTGCATGGATAACATCAGGTATATCCTTTGTTCCTAATGAGTTGTAGTACACATGTGTCATCCCTGCTCTTCCTTTGAAAAATAGCTTTTTCGCTATATTCTCGTGAGGAAGATGGCAGTCATTACAGGACAATTTCGCGTGAGTCGAGTCCATAAACGAAGTATAGACCGATTGCATCGTGTGGCAGTTTTGACAAAAGCCCGGTGAATCTGTGTAGGCCATTGTTTTGACGGTTGCCAGCGATAAAAATACTCCTCCCAACAAAGCCAGGACAATCAAAAGCTTTTTGTCCATTTTGATCAGTTTCTTAAACATCTCTTCACCTCCCATAAAATCTTTCTCTCTCTTTTTTTATAGTTAAAGTACATTTGTACCTTAATCCCTATGTGACATCACTTGCAAAGCAGAATTTTTTTTACTAGGCTTTTATGTATTTACGGAATTGTTGTAAACGACTTCACATGAATTCTGAAAAAAAGGTGCTAGAAACGAATAGTATATCTAGCAAAAAGTGGAGTTTTGGATTTAAATTTTGTAATCCAATACCTTATTTAAACCATGAAAAAAAGTGTCAATCTGTGACGTACGTCACACATTAAATTTGAGTTGTTTCTAAAGTGTGAACAAGATTTTATCCTATTTAAAAGGTGTTTTTGATGAGAAATTGATTCAATAAGTGATTTTTAGCACTTATTTAAATAAATGGAAGAGAGAAAAAGATCCCTCAAAAAAAATTTTTTTGAGGGATCTTGCTTTTTTATTATGATGATTGATCTTTCTCTTGGTGCATTTTCGATTTTACTGGTTGGCCGCCGGATTTTTCATATTGCTTTTTAGACTGCTTCACAAGATCGAAATCCTGTCCGAGTTCAAGATCTTGATTATTGATGCCATTCCGTGTTTTTTGTTCGGGGTTTTGCTGCTTTGAGCGTTTTTTCAAAAGGTTCTCCTCCTCTTAATGCCCTTGTAAAATCATATTGTTTTGCAGCTGTTGAATTTGGAGTCTCATTCTGTGAAGCTGCTCGCGCTGCTGTGAATTCGCACTGTGAGCCATTGTACAAATATCCTGATAGGTTTCTTCAAGCGTTTGTAATGCTTTTGTGTAATCATCGTTATTATAATGCTCTTGAAGGCTGCTATCCTTGTACTGATCCTGAGAATATCGAATAGCATCCTCACATTGCTGCATTAAAGTTTCCATGGATTCACGAGTAGCCATCAATAGAACCCCCTTCATTTTTACCTGTCGTCTAGCAGCAGCGCCTAGGCGCTTCCGCTTTTCGATGAAGCGCACTGCTTCATTTCTTATTGTGTTCACCCTTCACTTTCCTATGACAGGAACGAAATGATAAATATTGGGAATCTACGTGTGATAATTGCAATGGATTAGCTATTCGCTTCATGTTAAAATCGAAATTACGCAGTCTTTTATTAAAAAAAGGAGGTTTTCTGATGCTTCAGACCAAACCTTTTCTATATGCAGCTGATAATAAACGTTATCATACATGGAATTATCACCTTCGAAATCAATTTGGCCATAAGGTGTTTAAAGTGGCGTTGGATGGCGGATTTGACTGCCCTAATCGTGACGGTACGGTAGCCCATGGCGGCTGTACCTTCTGCAGTGCCGCAGGCTCCGGGGATTTCGCAGGAAACCGTACAGAATCCTTAGCAACTCAATTCAACGAAATCAAAGAAAAAATGCATACAAAATGGAAGGATGGCAAATATATGGCCTACTTCCAAGCCTACACAAATACCCACGCCCCAGTTGAAGTATTAAGGGAAAAGTTTGAGACTGTTTTGAACCAAGAAGATGTAGTAGGACTGTCGATCGCTACCAGGCCCGACTGTCTTCCTGATGATGTAGTCGAATATTTAGCTGAATTAAACCAACGTACTTATTTATGGGTGGAACTTGGCCTGCAAACAGTACATGAACGGACGGCGTTACTAATCAACCGTGCTCATGACTTTCAATGTTATGTTGAGGGAGTTAATAAACTAAGAAAGCATGGAATCCGTATTTGTTCGCATTTAATTAATGGGCTGCCGCTTGAAACGTATGACATGATGATGGAAACAGCACGAGAAGTCGCCAAGTTGGATGTGCAAGGGATTAAAATTCACTTACTCCACCTTTTAAAGGGGACGCCATTGGTAAAGCAATATGAAAAGGGTATGCTTGAGTTCCTTTCACAAGATGACTATGTCAACCTAGTATGCGACCAACTGGAAATTCTACCTCCGGAAATGATTGTCCATCGAATTACAGGTGATGGACCAATTGACTTAATGGTCGGGCCAATGTGGAGCGTAAATAAATGGGAAGTGCTAAATTCCATTGATGCGGAACTAAAGCGAAGAGGGAGCTGGCAGGGTAAATTTTTTCAAGGAGTTTAAACCGATGAAAATGGAGCGAATTCTTCCGTTTGCAAAAAGCTTAATAAAAAAGGCTGTTCAACCTGGCGATGTCGTAGTGGATGCCACTTTAGGAAATGGGCATGATGCACTGTTTCTAGCTGAATTAGTAGGCGAATCCGGTAAAGTATACGGTTTTGATGTTCAGGCGGAAGCCATTGAAACGAGTAAGGAACGTCTGAGTCAGCATGGTGTGTTACAGCGTGTTACACTTTTTCACGAAGGGCATGAGGAGCTTTCGAATAGAGTGCCAACAACTTGTCATGGGAAAATAACGGGAGCCATTTTTAACCTAGGTTACCTTCCTGGCAGTGATAAAACAATTGTGACCCGGTCTGACACAACGATTGCTGCCATCAAGCAGTTGTTGTCAATTATGGCACCTGAAGGAATCATCGTTCTTGTTATCTATCATGGGCATGAAGAAGGAGCTGTTGAACGGGATTCTCTGCTTCAGCACTGCCAACAATTGGATCAAAAAATAGCTCATGTCCTTCAGTACCAATTCATCAATCAACAAAATAATCCACCTTTTATCGTTGCGATAGAAAAAAGATAAAAACCAGGCCGCGCCTGGTTTTTTATTTTATCATTAGCCTTGTCACAAAGGATGGTACTGATTTTTGAAACGAACGATAGGCAAGGCCATTAATATAAAAGAAATAACTAATCCATCCTCCGGATTTAATAATACCTTTTGCCAGCTTACGTACATTTTTCTGTTTTCGTACCTTAGCATCCGATAAGTAAATTCCCAAGAGGCCGCGGTTGATGAGTTGATGGAATTTCTTATGCGGAAGAAATTCCGTATGCTTGTCAGCCTCCACGACAAAATGCTGTAACCGCTTGAAGAGCTTTTCTTCATTTTCATAATAAAAACAAAAATTCAAATCGCCACCGGCAATATCCTCCTCTTGATCGATGAAATAGTCCAAGAGGATATGCAAACCCTGAATATAGGGAAAATAACCCTTTCGAATATTTTCAGCATCACTAGCCTGAAAATCCTCCCGCATGGCGTAAGAAATCAAACAAAATATTCCTAAAGTCGAACCGGAGCAAGCCGAGAATTCATACCATTCCATCTCTGGTAAGCGATGTTGATAATGATGAAACCATTCTTCCAGACGCGGCACACGCTCTTCTTTTTTAACATGCTTATGAATTTGCAAATCACAATAATATTGGCACAGCTCGAGTAGATAATCCTTGATTAAATCATAGTGTGGAAGATCCCTTAAAACGGCTCGACAAGTTGCCGATAAATCTTTTAAATAGTTATCATCATCTTGATCCTCACGAAGGCGGTAATAATTTTTCTCCTCAGTGTCTAATACAAGTGCATCGATCATGGATTCATGAAGGGCCGCAAAATCCTCAGGATCAAGTGAGGTGCTTCGGTCACAAAGATTATCAAGATAGTCACTAATCGTTTGATAGGCAACGATAAACTTAATTGCTTTTTTATACTGCCCGACTGCAGTAAGAGCCAGGATACTCCCTCCCTCACAATGGAAGGTTTTATGTTCAATACTGGCAAGAGCCTGCATTTTTAGTTCCGGATTGGGTATTTTTTCAGCACGGCTTTTCCAATAAGCCAATTCTGCATGTACTGCTGGAAGTATTTTGCGATAGACCCTGGACATAAGGGTAACTGGCATCATGGAAAACGCACAACCTTTCTAGACAATATAGCCAATGGCTTTTAACTGACTGATAACAAAATCCTTCGCATATTCAAAAATTTCTTCCCGCTCAGGTTCATTAAAAATTTCATGGTAGCACTTCGGCCATTCCTTAAATCTCTTTTCCGATAGTGGAACATGGTTAAACCATTCCTTAACGGCGCCTTTATTAACAATTTTGTCATCCCCTCCCTGCATAAGAAGCATGGGGACATCTTGTGTCGTTTCAAGCTTTAGGAATGCCTCCTTGATGGCATCAACCAATTCACGATACCATCTAATGGAAACCTTTGTCACATAAAGCGTATCATTTGAATCTGCTTCCCGGACATCATCGTTTCTTGTCGCCATTTGAACAGTCAAACCGGAATTGATCCTTAAAGATGGAAAGACAGCATTTAAACCATGGGAGACAATCTCTAAAAATTTAGATGGTTTATTCACAAGTCCTAAACAAGGTGAAGAGAGAATAACGCCAGCAATATTCAGTCTTTCTTCTTGCAAAAGCCGAATCGAAATCAATCCGCCCATACTATGCCCCAGTAAAAAAACAGGTAAATTATAACGGTAAGCTGCCTGAACCCAATCCTTTACTTCATATATGTAATCATCAAATGAATCAATATGGCCACGGTTCGCTCTCGTTGTCATCCCTTGCCCGGGAAGGTCAGACATTATGACATGAAAGCCTGATGAACGCCACATTTCAATCAGCCACCCATACCTGCGATGATGCTCCATTGCCCCATGGACCATTACAATGACGGCTTTCGCATCCCCTTCTGCTTCCCATTTCCACATATCTTTTTATCCCCCTAGAAAAAGTTAAAAATCATAAAAAATATTTTAACACATTAAACTTTTTGAAAAAGGCTCCCAAACTTCGCTACAATAGGATTATCATCAAAAAAGGAGCTAATAGTATGATTTATCCCTTTAAAGATAAGTACCCGTTAATTGCCGAGTCCGCCTTTATCGCTGATTATGTCACCATTACCGGCGATGTGGAGATTGGTGAAGAATCCAGCGTTTGGTTCAATTCCGTCATTAGAGGCGACGTCGCACCAACAAAAATCGGCAATAAAGTAAATATACAAGATAATTCTATCTTACACCAAAGTCCAAACAACCCGCTAATTTTAGAGGATGAAGTTACAATTGGACATCAAGTAATTCTTCACAGCTGTATTATCAGAAAACGTGCCTTAATCGGAATGGGGTCCATCGTTCTGGACCAAGCTGAAATTGGTGAAGGAGCTTTTATTGGAGCTGGAAGCCTTGTTCCGCAGGGAAAAAAAATTCCCCCTAATACATTAGCATTCGGCAGACCTGCTAAAGTTATTAGAGAATTAACAGCCGAGGACATAGAAGATATGGAAAGAATCACTAGAGAATATGCGGAAAAAGCCCAATATTATAAGTCCTTACAATCTTAATAGAAAAGCTCCAGCGCTGGAGCTAGACATGAAAAAATGCACCCAAATATATTTTCGGGTGCATTTTTTATGTTAATTTTTCATCGTTTCGAGTGCTTTGGCAGCTGCATAGTCACGTTGAAAAGAATAAACGTCTTCAACATACACTTGATGCCAAACCATAAACATGAGTACCGTCCAAATTTTCCGACTGTTGTCAGCTTTTCCTTGACAATGGTCCTCAAGCAATCTTAAAACATACTGTTTATTGATTAAGTGTTCCGTATTACTCTCACGGATAATATTTTTTGCCCAATCGTTCATCTCATTCTTTAGCCAGTGGCGAATTGGTACAGGGAAACCAAGCTTTTTACGGTTAAGCACATGCTCCGGAACAACCCCTTCAGCTGCTTTACGTAAAATATACTTTGTTGTACCATTCGCTGTTTTTAAGCTAGTAGGGATTTTTGATGCTACCTCAAAAACAGCCTTATCAAGGAATGGAACACGGAGCTCTAACGAATGTGCCATCGTCATTTTATCAGCTTTCAGTAAAATATCGCCGCGCATCCATGTATGGATATCGATATATTGCATCCGATCCACAGGATCATAACCTCTCGATTCATCATAAAGCGGCTTCGTAATGTCTGTATAGTCTAATCCTTCACGATATACACTAAGAAGCTCGCGTTTTTCAGCTTCTGTAAACATTTTGGCATTACCAATATATCGCTCTTCCATTGGTGTTACTCCGCGTTCGATAAAGCTTTTACCCTTCGTACCTTCAGGCATTATATTCGCAATTCCTTTTAAAAGCCCTTTTCCGATTCTAGGAATTTTATTAAATACTTCTAATGATTGAGGTTCTCGGTAAATATTATACCCGCCGAATAATTCATCAGCACCTTCACCTGAAAGAACCACAGTTACGTGCTTCCGTGCTTCGCGGGCCACGAAATAAAGCGGCACACATGCCGGGTCAGCAAGCGGATCATCCATATGCCACATAATTTTTGGAACCTCATTCATGTATTCTTGTGGCGAGATTACATAGCTGATGTTTTCAACGCCAAGCTTTTCAGCCGTTTCTTTAGCTACATCTATTTCACTGAAGCCATTATGCTCAAAGCCTACAGAGAAGGTTTTAATCGCAGGGTGAAATTGTTTAGCAATTGACGCGATAATGGAAGAATCGATTCCGCCGGAAAGGAAGGAACCAACTGGAACATCGCTGCGCATATGCTTTTCAACTGAATCGAAAAGGATATCACGGATTTCTTTTTCGAAATCATTTTCTGATTTCTGAACCGGCTTAAATTGTGCCTTCCAGTAGCGCTTCATGTCCATTTTGGATCCGATTTTTTTCGTAAAATAATGTCCAGGCTCGAGTTTTTTAATTCCTTGGGATAAGGTATTAGGCTCAGGAACAAATTGATAAGTTAAATAGTGCTGTAAGGAATCATAATTTAGGACATCGTTTTCTAACGCAAGAAGAATACTCTTTTTCTCAGAAGCAAAGAAGGTTCTCTCACCGTCTTCTAAATAGAAAAAAGGTTTGATGCCAAATGGGTCGCGTGCCCCATAAAGTGTCTGCTCTTGTTTATCCCAAATAACAAACGCAAACATCCCGCGCAGCTTTTCCACTGCCTTTTCTTTCATGTGGCTGTAAAGAGCAATGATAACTTCTGTATCTGAACTCGTAGCAAATTTTAAGCCTTCTTGGATAAGCTCCGCGCGTAGTTCAACATAGTTATAAATCTCACCATTAAAAATGATCCAATAGCGTTCATTTTCATACGTTAGCGGCTGGTGCCCGGACTCAATGTCAATAATACTCAAACGACGGAAGCCGAATTGAATATGGTCATCGAAATAAAACCCATCATCATCAGGTCCTCGATGAGTTATAATATCGTTCATATTTTTAAATTGTTGTTTTTGTTCATTACTATAGCTCTGTGTTTTGTCGTGTACACAACCGATAAAACCACACATTATGTACCTCACCTACTCCATTCTAAATATCCTTAAACAAGGATGTTCTAAAAAAAACATACTCTCTAATACTAACATTATTTTTTAAAAATCGCACTGTGAACTAGAGGAAAATTCGAGTATAACCATTTTTCACGTCTTTCGGCCTACTTAAACATTTTATTCCGGATAACGAGGTATTGCAAAAAAACAAGAAAAAAGGAGCTACATGTAAAATGTAACTCCCGTTTGAAATTAGATATTTGCTTGCTCACGTAATGATTCAGCCTTATCAGTGCGCTCCCATGGAAGATCAACATCTGTGCGGCCAAAGTGTCCATAAGCAGCTGTTTGCTTATAGATTGGTCGGCGAAGCTCTAACATGTTTATAATTCCAGCTGGGCGAAGGTCAAAGTTTGCACTTACTAGATCCACCAAAACGTCTTCGCTTACTTTCCCTGTTCCAAAAGTGTCAACAGAGATTGATACTGGTCTTGCCACACCGATTGCATAGGCAAGCTGTACTTCAACCTTATCAGCAAGCCCTGCTGCAACGATATTTTTTGCTACATAACGTGCTGCATAAGCGGCAGAACGGTCAACCTTTGTTGGATCCTTACCAGAGAAAGCACCGCCGCCATGACGTGCATAACCACCGTAAGTATCAACAATGATTTTGCGGCCTGTTAAGCCGGCATCCCCTTGTGGTCCGCCGATTACGAAACGGCCTGTTGGGTTAATAAAGTATTTCGTGTTTTCATCGATTAGTTCTTGTGGAACTACTGGATTGATAACATACTCTTTTAAGTTGCGTTGAATTTGCTCTAATGCAACTTCAGGATGATGCTGAGTAGAAATTACAATCGTATCAATGCGAACTGGCTTATCGTTCTCATCATATTCCACTGTTACTTGTGTTTTACCATCTGGACGAAGGTAAGGAAGAAGTTCCTCTTTACGAACTTCTGTTAAGCGGCGTGCCAGCTTATGTGCAAGTGAAATTGGAAGAGGCATAAGCTCTTTTGTTTCATTACATGCAAAGCCAAACATTAAACCTTGGTCTCCTGCACCAATTGCTTCGATTTGCTCATCGGACATTAAACCTTCACGAGCTTCAAGCGCTTGGTCAACCCCCATCGCGATATCAGGAGACTGTTCATCGATTGAAGTTAAAACCGCACAAGTTTCAGCATCAAAGCCGTATTTTGCACGTGTGTAACCAATTTCTCGAACTGTTTCACGAACAATTTTTGGAATATCTACATAAGTAGAAGTTGTGATTTCCCCTGCAACTAGAACTAAGCCTGTTGTTACTGATGTTTCAGCCGCAACACGCGCATTAGCATCCTTCGCTAAAATAGCATCTAAAATAGAATCAGAAATTTGGTCACAGATCTTATCAGGATGACCTTCAGTTACTGATTCAGAAGTGAACAAACGACGTTTTGTTGACATCTGAATTCCTCCTATATTAATGAAATAAAGTGAGGTTATCTGTGTGGGGCTATGTATACCTTGCCGTTTAACCTCGGGTTGATACGGAACTCATTCCCTTAGTAGTATGAAATAAACACGGGTATTTTATTAAAAAACAATAGTTTTAATAATAAACCCGGCTAAAAATTCTCACGATGGAATAAAGAAAAAGCGATAATGTAACACGAAAATATTTTTGCATATAAAAAAACCTTCCATCTCATGAGGAAAGGTTGAATGCAAAATGTTTGCGTGCCTTTCACTCTTATCGTTCAAGGTCAAGCCTTGCCTCAGGTTTAGCACCTTTGCCCGAAAAAGGTCAATCTACTTCTTCGTTTGCAGGTTGCTGGGTTTCATAGGGCCTGTCCCTCCACCAGCTCGGGATAAGAGAGTATCCGTTCAAGGGTAAATCATACCCTACACTGTCGAACAATGTCAATGAATTTTTTCAAAACTTACGCTATCATTAAAGAATAAATTATGGTTATATTTGGAATTTTTATCCATTTTAGCATTGCTTTTTACTCATTTCATGAATAATGTATAAAATACAACTTTATTTCATCAATTAGTATAGACTAATGTTTTAAATGTGTTATACTAATCGATATAAAAATTGCCATTATAAAATTAATTTAAAAGGATGGTACATGAAATGAATTCTGTTCATATTCCAAATGAATTAAAAGAATTACTAAAAGAAAATAATGTTCAAGCGCAATTATCTGTTCCACAGCTAGTTGAAAAAATTCTAAGCCGTAATGAAGGAACTTTAACTTCTACTGGTGCCGTTCGTGTTTCAACTGGTAAGTATACAGGCCGGTCTCCCCAGGATAAATTTATCGTTGTCGAAAGTTCTACGAAAGATAAAATCGATTGGAATTCCAACCAATCAATTTCCGAAGAAGCATTTACCAATCTATATTATAAGGTATTAGATTACTTAAAGAAACAAAATGAGCTTTTTGTATTCAAAGGCTTTGCTGGAGCTGATAAGAAATCTCAGCTGCCAATTCAAGTGGTAAATGAGTTTGCTTGGCATAATTTATTTGCCCACCAGCTGTTCATTCGTCCAACGGAAGAAGAACTGCTTGGACACGAAGCCGGCTTTACCGTTATTTCTGCCCCTAATTTCAAGGCAGATCCTGCAGTAGATGGCACAAGCTCTGAGACTTTTATTATTATTTCATTTGAACGACGAATCGTTTTAATCGGTGGGACAGAATACGCCGGTGAAATGAAAAAGTCTATCTTTTCCGTAATGAATTATCTACTTCCTGAAAACAATATTTTTTCAATGCACTGTTCAGCGAATGTTGGACTTGAAGGGGATGTGGCTTTATTCTTTGGTTTGTCTGGAACTGGAAAAACAACCCTTTCTGCTGACCCTAATCGTAAGTTAATTGGCGATGATGAGCATGGCTGGTCTTCAAACGGTGTCTTTAATATTGAGGGCGGTTGTTATGCGAAATGTATTAACCTAAGTCGTGAAAAGGAACCGCAAATTTTCGATGCCATCCGTTTCGGTACTGTGTTAGAGAATGTCACAGTCAATCAAGAATCAAGAATCCCGGATTATGATGATGGGACTTTAACTGAAAATACACGCGCAGCATATCCAATCCAGGCGATTGATAATATTATCCTGCCTAGCATTGCGGGTCATCCAAATACGATTGTATTTTTAACAGCAGATGCTTTTGGGGTATTACCTCCAATTTCAAAATTAACAAAAGAACAAGCAATGTATCATTTCTTAAGTGGGTATACATCCAAGCTTGCCGGTACTGAGCGTGGAATCACTTCACCACAAGCAACCTTCTCTACTTGCTTTGGTGCGCCGTTCTTACCGCTCCCAGCAACTCGTTATGCGGAAATGCTTGGGGAAAAGATTCTTGAGCATAATGCGAATGTCTTTTTAGTAAATACAGGCTGGACAGGCGGAGAATACGGCGTCGGAAACCGTATGAAGCTTTCTTATACTCGTGCAATGGTTCAGGCTGCCCTTGAGGGTGAATTAAATCATGTGGAAACTGTTAAAGATGAAATCTTTGGTCTGAACATTCCACTTCATATTGCTGGTGTGCCTGATGAAGTCCTTCAACCGAACAAAACGTGGGCTGATCCATATGATTACGAAGTAAAGGCAAAAGAGCTTGCCGGTAAATTCCGTGAGAACTTTAAGAAATTTACCAATGTTGCCGTTGAAATCGAAGCAAAAGGCGGTCCCATCGCTTAATATGAAAAGCCCTTATCAAATTGATGAGGGCTTTTTTACGAATTCAAAAAAAGAAAAAAGCAGGTAAAAACCTGCCCGCTTAGTTCGTGGAATTCAATGAAACGAGTTGATATGTAATAGTTGTAGTGTTTTTTTGCCATTCTACTTTTTTAATCAGCGCAGTTCCGTTTGAATCGCTTTCGATTGTTTTTCTTACATCAATAGGAATGTCAATTGGATAAAGTCTGAAACCTTCTTTTTCTAAAAGAAATAAGTTCTCTTCTACGCGTTTCTCTCTACCCTTTGTTACAATCATCGTATTTAATTCAAGAGGCATACCCATCAAAAATCCGCTCCTCTGCTCTTAATAATCATATTTTATCATTTATTGCCATAGGATTTCATCCACTTCGTTAAATCTTCAACGACTTTTCGATTGATTACCGGAGGAAAATAATGCGTAAATTCCTCAAAGTACCAGCAATCTACAGATTTGTCTAATTCTCTAAGCCTTTTTTCCAGCCGGTAAGCGTGCTCAACAGACACATTGTGGTCTTTAACCCCATGAATAATGAGGACTGGAGAAGCAAGGTGATCAAGCGCGTAAAGGGGGGTCCTATCATGATAACGTTCCGGAAATTTTTCAGGTGTACCGCCTATAACCCTTTTCATCATTCTTCGTAAATCCTTCCGTTCCTGATAGGTTAAGACCATGTCACTAACGCCGCCCCACGTAACAATAGATGCTGCTTCTGGAAACTGTATTCCAGTCAAAAGTGCCATCACACCACCGCGTGAAAAACCAAAAATATGGATAGCCCGGACTTTCGTAAACGATTTTAACACCAAAAACGCCGCGAACGCATCCTCCCTGTCATCTCCTGCAAAATCTTCATTGCCTTCACCGCCTTGATTTCCACGATAATAGGGAGCAAAAACAATAAACCCCTCTGCGGCAAACTGGGCTATCCGGGAAGGCCTTACCTTACCGACATTTTTAATTCCTCCACGTAAATAAAGAAACCCATCATAATTCCCTTCCATTTTCGGTGCTGCCAGCATCCCTTTTACCCGTAAGCCGTCCGATAGATAGGTGATTACCTGCAATTCAACCTGTGGATTAGGGGAAGGGAACCGTTGTATTTCTAGGATTATTCCAGCATCATGGTTCAACTTCGTCATCTTTCCTTCCAAATTAATTGTTTCTGGGCATTCACACATTCCCCTCTATTTCATACATTATCATAGGCAATACGCCCAGATTTAAATGGTATATAAGGAGGTCGCTTTCATGAAAAAATGGTTAAAATTCAGTTTCTCCTTTCTTCTCATTGCTATACTGATGTTTTCACTCGCTGCTTGCAATAACACTGACAAAAACAATACGGCTAAACCGGAAAAACTAGAGAAAGTCAGAATTGCCGAGGTTACCCGCTCGATATTCTATGCCCCACAATATGTTGCTGCATCGAAAGGCTTCTTTAAGGATGAAGGTCTTGATGTCACCATCACAACAACACCAGGCGGCGACAAAACGATGACGACCCTAATCTCTGGGGGCGCTGATGTTGCCCTTGTCGGGTCTGAAACATCCATTTATGTATACGCTCAAGGCTCCAAAGACCCGGTCATCAATTTTGCGCAATTAACACAAACAGACGGAACCTTCCTGGTAGCGAAAAAGAAAAATGATAATTTTACTTGGGATCAATTAAAAGGAGCTAACTTCCTTGGTCAGCGTGTAGGCGGAATGCCACAAATGGTCGGTGAATTCGTATTAAAGAAACATGGCATCGACCCTCATAAAGACCTAAACTTAACTCAAAACGTCGATTTTGCCAACATTGCTAATGCCTTTGTCTCTTCCGACAATTACGACTATGTCCAATTATTTGAGCCAACCGCCAGCATTTTTGAAAAAGAAGGAAAAGGTTATATTGTAGCCTCGTTCGGTAAAGAATCTGGCCATGTTCCATATACAACCTTTATGGCGAAAGAAAGTTATATGAAAGAAAATAAGGCCACAATTGAAAAATTCACCAGAGCAGTCTACAAAGCACAACAATGGGTGCAAACGCATAGTGCTGAGGAAATCGCTAAGGCTGTAGAACCATTTTTCCCAGACACAGATTTTGAGATTATGAAAACTGTCGTTGACCGCTATAAAAGCCAAGGCTCATTCGCCACAAATCCGATTTTAGACGAAGAGGAATGGAATAATCTTCAAAATATCATGAAAGAGGCTGGTTCGCTTCCTAAAGAAGTAGATCATAAAACATTAGTAAATACCGATGTTGCTAATAAAGTAATGAAAAAATAATTAGGATTGGGAGGCCGGCTACATGAGTTTCTTGAAGGTTCAAGATATTCATCACACCTATTTCACCAAAGCCACTGCTACCACGGCCCTCTCCGATATATCACTAACTGTTGAGGAGGGAGAATTCGTCTCCTTCCTCGGCCCTAGTGGCTGTGGAAAGACAACCCTGCTCTCCATTATTTCAAGCTTGCTTAAACCAACCCAAGGAACTGTTCTTTTAGAAAATAAACCTGTTTCTACCTCAAGAAATGAAATAGGCTATATGCTTCAACAGGATTATTTGTTCCCTTGGAAAACGATTGAAGAGAATATCTTATTAGGCCTCAAATTATCGCAAAAGCTCAATGACAATTCAAAGACATCTGCCCTCAACCTATTAAAGCAGATTGGATTAAGTGGAGTGGAGAAACATCTGCCAAAGCAATTATCTGGCGGAATGAGACAGCGGGTAGCCCTCGTCCGGACGCTTACTACAGAACCAAAACTGTTGATGCTTGATGAGCCATTCTCCGCACTAGATTATCAAACAAAATTGAAGCTCGAGGATCTAGTTTCTCTTACGTTAAATGAATTTGGCAAAACAGCCATACTTGTTACCCACGATATCGGAGAAGCTATCGCTATGAGTGACCGCGTCTTTTTATTTTCGGCCAACCCCGGAAGAATTCATAAAACGTTTGAGATGCCAGCGGAGCTTAGAAGACTTTCCCCATTTGAAGCTAGAAATCATGAAGCCTATCAAGGCATCTTTCAAACAATATGGAAGGAGTTGGAGTCACTTGAGCCAGGAAAAATATAAGGTAGAACTCCTCCATAGAAACTATATTCAATCCTTAAAAGTTGAAAAACGATGGGTCCGATTTTATCAACTGATTATTTTCATACTGATATTTTCGACCTGGGAATTTTTAAGCCGGATGCAGTGGATTGATCCGTTAATTTTCAGTTCACCATCTAAGATTTGGACCTTATGCCTAGACAAAATTCAAGATGGCTCTTTATTTATTGATTTAGGTGCCACCTTAATGGAAACTATTGTTGGTTTCATCATCAGCACATTACTTGGTGTCATAATCGCTGCCATTCTTTGGTGGTCTCCTATGGTGTCAAAGATACTTGACCCCTACCTCGTTATTTTTAATGCAATGCCTAAAGTAGCTTTGGGACCGGTATTAATTGTCGCCTTAAGTCCTGGATATACCTCAATCATTGCTAATGGTGTGATAATTTCGGTTATTATCACAGCCCTTGTCGTGTATACTTCCTTTAAAGAAGTAGACCCCAACTATCTAAAGGTGCTTCAAACCTTTGGAGCAACGCGGTATCAATGTTTTAAGGAAGCCATTATGCCCGCAAGTTTTCCAACAATTATATCCACTTTAAAGGTCAATGTAGGTCTTTCTTGGGTAGGTGTTATTGTCGGTGAATTCCTCGTTTCCTCTAAAGGGCTTGGTTACATGATTATATATGGATTCCAAGTATTTAATTTTACGCTTGTTTTTTTATCACTTTTGGTTATCGCCGTATTTGCAACAATTATGTATCAGCTTGTTGATTTATTAGAAAAAAAACTTATCAAAGAATAGTGGGTTGCCCTTTGCGCTTGCCACTATTCTTTTTCATTTTGCAGCTTATCTATGTGTTTAATGCATTCTTCCACGACCTGATCTTGCATGATGAAGCTGTAGTTTTCCCCAAAGCGAAGTTGTAATAGATCTCCTTTAACCATAACAGGACCATTTGTTTCATGGTAGGTATTTGTCTTTTCTAACCCTTTTACTTTTCCCCAAAAAACAGCTTTTACAAAGGAGTTGTTTTCATCTGATACCTTATATTCAGCTATGTAGTTTAATTCATTGAGAAGGGCACCAGTTTCCTCATATGTTTCTCTTCTTGCCGCATCTTCAAGCGTTTCGCCTATTTCAACTTTTCCTCCGGGAAATTCAAGACCCCTTTTTTTATGTCTCGTTAAAACCCAAGCATCCCCAAATTGGCATATGATTAAAACATGCTTCGCTACATCAAAAAATGCATTTTTAGCAAAAGACAACTTTACGCTTTTTCCGTTACTATCGTTAAATTCAATCATGCCAAGCCCGCCTCAAGTATTTTTCTTTTATTATAACAAAAAAAGAAAACCCTAAAGCCTAGGATTTTCTGTTTACGTCTTATTCATTTTTCGGTAAAATATTCATACTTTCGATATGGTTTCGCGCTTCTTCATCTCCAAGTTTATGAAGCATTCCATATACTTGTTGAATCGTATTATCATATGCATCGTTTTCACGGTCATAATGATATTGAACATATGGAGTATGGGCCCTAAAAAAGTTTTTCCACTCTGTCGAATAGTTTTGGTCAAACAGTTCACGTAATTGGGTTATTTCTTCATCGTTTGCCTGGATGGTATAGCTCCATGTCGAACTGGTGGCACTCCTTGAAATCTCGCCTGTCCCAACGTCTATATAATAGGTTTTTTTATGTTCATCCATTAATGTCATCCCCTTTTACTGTTTAGTAGTCCACAAAAAGATAAAATTTATTCTTTTACAAATTTCGATTCATTTTTTAGAAATGAATAAGGTATAATATTCATACAATCAGAGAAAACAGATTTTTCAGTCAATTGTAATGAAGTAATTTTTCCTCTATTCATAAGAATGGATTTAGTAGTAAAAAGAAAAAATAACATTTAAGGCAGGAGGTGTTCAAGTATGAAATTAGTCGATGAACTATATGAGATGTATCGGAACAAGCTGACAGGTGACGAAGAGGATATTGATATGCTCGCGTTTGCCTTTTTAGAAGAAATGTCACATGAAGACCTTCTTGCTTTAATCCAAGAAATGAGCAAACAAGAATTGTATGATTTAATGGGGCTTTATTTGATTGAAAGCCTTAAAGGGAAATTTGCTCAAGAAGAGTACGGTCAGCATCGCACCAATACTTACTATCCTCGAAATATACACTAATCTTACATACGCTGCGAGAAAAGGAAGCAATCTTTTGAGGCTTCCTTTTTTGTTTCATGTTACAATAAAGCTTAAGGGGGGATATTCTTGAATACAGTTTTTGTCGTATGCATCATCATAGTTATTGTTGTACTTCTTTTAGCCGTGATTACCACTTCTAAAGCCTATTCCTATAAGCATACAGTGGACCCGTTAGAAAATAATCCAAATGCAAACGGAAACCAAGAAGAAGGTTCTGGTGACCAAAAGCATACATAAAAAATCCTATTCGTAAATCGAATAGGATTTTTACTATTAACCAAAAACCTTTTTTAAATCTTCTTTACTCTGTTCAAGCCAGAAGTTCATTAAACGTTTTGCTCCTTCAAGATCATGAAGTTTTGCCTGGCCGCATTGTCTTTCATTTGCTGCCGGAATATCCGTGATTTCTACGGCATCCTTCATTGTATCTTCTAGAAGGTCGATGATTTCTTCCACCGTTGGTTCACCGCTGACAACAAGATAATACCCGGTTTGACAGCCCATTGGGGAAATATCAATGATATCAAAATGGTCGTACTTCTCCGAATGCTTGCGAATATTAAAGGCAAGCAAATGTTCTAGTGTATGAATAGCATCAGGCTTCATCGCCTGTTTATTTGGCTGGCAAAAACGGATATCGTATTTATTAACTATACCATCACTACCTACCTTATGAACACCACAGTGTCTAACATAAGGGGCCTTAACGGCATTATGATCTAAATCAAAGCTTTCTACTGAAGGCATCAGTATCACTCCTTTTTTTATCTACAAACAATCATACACTAAATTCCGAGTTTTTTCATCCACTTAGTTATATTTCACAGATTTAGACGATATTTTTTAAATATGGTATTTTATATGTAACCATGATTTAAGGAGAAACCCAAATGTTAAAAAAGGCATTCATTGGACTCATTCGTTTTTATCAAATCGCTATCTCGCCACTTAAGCCACCAACTTGCCGCTTTTATCCTACATGCTCACATTACGGCCTTGAAGCTGTTCAACGCTTTGGTGCGATAAAAGGTGGCTATCTTGCGATAAAAAGGATTCTAAAATGTCATCCATTTCATCCCGGAGGACTAGACCCTGTGCCGGAAAAAAAGACAGACTAATTCTGATATCCATTTACAATGAGGTCTAGCTTTCCTGTCTTAGGATCGATAACAAGGCCATGAACAGGGACCCCTTTTGGCATTAATGGGTGATTTTTTATGATCCCAACACTATTCTCAACACTTTCAGTAACATTATCAAACCCATGAAGCCATTGTTTAATATCGATTCCCGAATATGTAAGGGTATCAATTGTTTCTTCCGATATTCCCCGTTCTTTCATGCTTTCAATTACCGGTTCCGGTGTTAAACCACTCATACCGCAGTCATGATGGGCTACAACTAAAACTTCCTGTGCTTTCAATTGGTACACCGCAATTAGAATACTTCTCATAACACTGCCAAAAGGATGTGAAAGAATGGCGCCGGCATCTTTTATGATTTTGGCATCACCATTTCCTAAGTTTAAAGCTTTGGGCAATAATTCCAATAACCTTGTGTCCATACATGTGAGAATAACCATTTTTTTATTAGGATATTTCGTTGTTTCATATTTCTCATATTCATGGTTCTCTACGAATTTCTGATTGTGTTCAAGCATTTCGTTTAATATTGTCATTTTTATCCCGCCTTTCTATTTAAGCATACATAATATGCCTTATCAGAAACAAATTTTATACTTGCATTTGGTCAAATTTTTTTGTAAGATACATATGGAAATCGGAATCGTTCCGTATTATAAAAATTTTTCGAAAATAAATCGTAATTAAACCGATTTAGCAAAATTATTAAAGGAGTTTTTATGAAAAACTTTATCCTCTTCCTTTCTTTTCTTTTACCATTAAGCCTGTTCCTAACTGCCTGTTCAAATGACAAAACGGCTCAAAAAAGTAAGGACCAGTTAACGATATATACAACAGTATTCCCACTTCAATATTTTACTGAACAAATTGGCGGTAAATATGTTGATGTAAAAACCATCTATCCTCCTGGAGCAGATGAACATACATTTGAACCATCGCAAAAAGATATGATGAACCTCGCCGATTCAGACTTATTTTTCTATATTGGTTTAGGACTTGAAGGTTTTGTGGAAAAAGCAAAAGGCACATTAAAACATGAAAATGTCTCATTAGTAGCAACCGCAGATCACCTCAAGCTCCCAAAAGATACCGGGGATCATGAAGATGAAGATGGTCATCAGCATGGTGATGTGAATCCGCACGTATGGCTGGATCCTATTTATTCTAAGGAAATGGCTGCGGTCATTCGCGATAATTTAGTAAAAAAGATGCCAAAGCACAAGGAACTTTTTGACAAAAATTATCAGACACTTGTCACACAATTAGACCAGCTTAATACACAGTTTGAGAAAACAATTTCAACAGCTAAGCATAAACAAATTATTGTTACCCATGCAGCGTTCGGGTACTGGGAAAAACGCTATGGAATTGAACAAATCAGCATTTCTGGCTTATCGACCACCAATGAACCAACACAAAAAGAACTTGAAAAAATTATCTCAATGGCGGATCATGAAGGGTTACACTATATGCTCTTTGAACAAAATGTCCAATCGAAATTAGGTAAAATTGTTCAAGAGGAAATTGGTGCAAGGGCTCTACCGATTCATAACTTAGCGATTTTAACGAAAGAAAATATTCAAAACAAGGAAACTTATTTTTCCTTAATGAATAAAAACCTTGAAACATTAAAAACAGCATTAAATAATTAAACCGGGAATTTTCATTAATAGCCAAAAATCCCTTTATTCCCTGCCACTTACAAGGATGCACTTATCACATTCTTCACATGCTATTCATGTATTACCGAACTTTAAGGAGTGATACGAATGGCACAGGATGTTTTATGTGAAGTAAATAACTGTACGTATTGGGCGAAGGGAAATAAATGTAGTGCTGAGAGCATTTATGTTGTCAGTCATAAAGGGAAAACGGCTAACAATAATAAAGAGACGGATTGCAACACGTTTGAGCCTGGTGATCTATAATATCAAAAATGAACTAGGCAGTTAGCCTGGTTCATTTTTGATTGCTAAAAAGTAAAAGTTCTTCGCGATAACAGTGTTTCCTGCAGTCTCTTTTTATTTAGGTTATACCCGATTCCCAAACCACTAGGAACAGTAATCTCTCCATTTTCTACTGTCACTTCAGGACTAATAATATCTTCATCCCAAAACCGATTTGAAGCAGAAATATCTCCAGGGATTGTGAAACCAGGCAGTGAAGCAAGAGCGATATTATAGGCACGTGAAATACCAAATTCAATCATTCCGCCGCACCACACTGGAATTCCTCTTTCATGGCAATAATCATGGATCCGTTTTGCTTCAGACAAACCTCCTACACGGCCTGCCTTAATATTTATGACACGACAACATCCAAATTCGATGGCCTTTCTGGCATCATCAAAACTTACGATACTTTCATCTAAACAAATAGACGTTTTCATTTCTTTTTGCAATATAGCATGTTCAATCAAATCATCGTAGGCGAGGGGCTGTTCGATCATCAGCAAATTCATTTCATCGAGAGCTTTTAAGCGGTCAATGTCCTTTAACGTATAGGCGGAATTGGCATCCGCCATTATTGGCAGGTCCGGGTAATGACGCCTAATTTCTGACAAGAAAGAATAATCCTGGTTAGGATTTATTTTTACCTTTATTCTTTGATAACCATCAATAAGGTATTGTTCAATTTGCTGCAGCGCGTTAGTGGTTGAATCTGTAGCAACAACCACACCCGATGGAATCATGTGCCGCGTTCCGCCTAATATTTTTGCCAATGGCTGTGCTTGGGTCTTGGCATATAAATCCCATAATGCCATCTCTAAAGAAGCCTTCGCCATATTGTTTCTTCTAATCGATTTTTTAAAAAGCTTGAAGGCATCCTCTGGATGCTGAAGAACAGGGTGTTTTTGCAGCAATGGAATCAAAAAGTCGGTTAACATATGCAAGCTTGTTGCCACTGTTTCTTCTGTGTACCATGGTGAAGAAAATGCCACACCTTCACCAAATCCACAAACCCCTTCTCGATCCGTTACTTTTACAATGATGCCTTCACGATCATGGACAGCACCTAGATGGGTGAGAAAAGGAGACTTTAAAGGCATTTGAATAACAAAAACCTCTACTCTCGATATCTTCATCAATCAAACCTTCCCTCTAGCAGCCATTCACGAAGATTTCTTCTAAGCAATTTTTTTGCAGCATTTCTTGGCAGTTTTTCGATAAAATAAAATTCTTTGGGTACTTTATATTTTGCAAGTCGTTCACCACAAAATTGCTGAAGTTCTTCCAAAGAAAGAGTGCTTCCCTTTTTTATAACAATAAAAGCAACTGGCACTTGTCCCCATTGTTCATCTTCCATGCCTGTAACACCTGCATCTTGAACATCAGGATGGGATAATAAAATAGCCTCAATTTCTGCAGGATAAATGTTCTCTCCTCCTGAAATAATTAAGTCTGAACGCCGGTCAAGGACATATAAAAAGCCCTCTTCATCTAAGTAGCCAATATCACCCGTGTATAACCAGCCTTCTCGGATTTTTTCCCTAGTTGCATCTGGACGATTTAAATAGCCTGCAGTTACATTTGGCCCTTTAACGATGATTTCCCCTGGAATACCTGCTGGAGCAATACTTCCGTCCTCATTTTCAATTTGAATTTGTGATGGGAATAATGGTTTACCTGCAGATCCCAGCTTAGTAAGGCTGTACTCTGGTGAAAGAGTCACGATTTGTGATGAGGTTTCTGTCATTCCATATGTTTGGAAAACAGGAATCTCTTTTTCTACACATGCCTGCAGTAATGGCAATGGTGCCGGTCCTCCGCCAAGGAGCATACCGCGAAAATCATCATGAAGCTTTGTCTCCCCAAGTGTATCAACAACCCTTTTCAGCATCGTGCCCACGATTGACATGACCGAAACCTTTTTAGCATTGATATCGCTAATCGTTTTTTCTTCATCAAAGCTTTCATGAAGGACAATCGGCACTCCATAGATGACACTGCGCATCAAGATGGAATAGCCGCTTATATGAAAAAGAGGTACAGCACAAAGCCAACAATCATGTTCATTTAACCCTAGATTTAGAGCGGATCCGACTGCACTCCACCAATGGTTTCCGTAAGATTGTATCACCCCTTTTGGGTGACCGGTTGTTCCTGATGTATACATTATTGTACATATATGTTCTAGATTGATTTCATCCATAATGTCAGGCACCACTGGTTTTCTGCTAAGTAAGAACTCTTTTGTTATTGATTCAAGAAAAGCAATATGGTCATTCATTTTGTCTGTAAAACAATCTTCATAGATTAGAAAAGAAGCCTTTGAATCGTTTAATTGCCATGCCAATTCTAAGGATGTCAAGCGATTGTTCAAAATGACGGCTTTAACCCCCAATAGCTGGAGGGCAAATAATATTACCACTGTATCAAGATGATTTTTTAGCAAAACACCAACAAATTGGTCTTTACGCACCCCAAAACCTTGAAGATGTCCCGCCGCAATAAGCGAGCGTTCATACAGTTCCTTAAAAGTTAACGATTGTTCTTGATAGTAAATAGCAGTTCGGTCAGGAGTCAGTGAAGCTCTTTTCTTTAAAAAGTTAGGCATTATCTCTTTCATTCCGTTACCACCTTTATAAAAAACAGCCTGATGGGAACCATCAAGCTGCTAATAAAACCAAGTAATCAAGGAAAACGCGGGAATTGGCCGAAATCAGGCTTACGCTTTTCCTTAAAGGCATCGCGGCCTTCCTTCGCTTCGTCCGTTGTATAGTAAAGTAATGTCGCATCGCCAGCAAATTGTTGAAGTCCTGCTAATCCATCAGTATCAGCATTCATAGCAGCTTTTATGAAACGGAGAGCTGTTGGACTTTTTTCAAGCATTTCTTCACACCATTTAATAGTTTCTTCTTCTACCTGCTCTAAAGGAACCACAGTGTTGACTAAGCCCATGTCAAGTGCTTCCTGGGCATTGTACTGACGGCATAAAAACCAGATTTCACGTGCCTTCTTATGACCAATGATTCTTGCAAGATAGCCTGATCCATATCCAGCATCAAAGCTGCCGACCTTTGGACCTGTTTGTCCAAAAACAGCATTATCAGCCGCAATTGTTAAATCGCAGACAACATGCAAAACATGCCCGCCGCCAATCGCATATCCTTTTACCATAGCCACAACTGGTTTTGGTATCACTCGGATTAAGCGCTGTAAATCAAGAACATTTAAACGAGGGATCTGGTCCTCACCAACATAGCCGCCATGTCCACGGACACTTTGGTCTCCCCCGGAACAAAATGCTTTATCTCCAGCACCAGTTAATACAATAACACCTACACTTGAATCATCACGAGCATAGGCAAAAGCATCAATCAATTCCATAACCGTTCTTGGTGTAAAGGCATTATGTACATGCGGACGATTAATCGTGATTTTCGCAATTCCGTTATAAGTTTCATATAAAATTTCTTCATATTTACGTCCTGGAACCCATTCTACTGTCAAAATGATATCCTCCTTCGTTTATGTATTGACCAAAAAGTCACTTACTATTGTACCAAACTTTTCTGGTTCTTCCACATGAATTGCATGGCCGCAATTTTCAATAACCATCCATGACCCATTATTAACTTCCTTTAACATCCTTTTTGCAATACCACAAAACTTTTTATCTTCACTGCCAGTCAACAGTAATACATCGCATGAAAGCTCCTTTAAGTTCTGCCACCAGGAAGGCTGCGAGCCTGTCCCCATACCAAGCAAACTATTTGCGAGACCGCTAGAAGAATTATTTAAGCGTTGATTCCTAATGGATTCTTGGACTGCTTGTGGGAGACGCTTCATTGTCGAAAATAAAGAAATTCCCTCCCAGTAATCAACAAATGCACTAATCCCATCTTCTTTAATAAAATTCGCAAGTTTAGCATCTTTCATACGGCGTTGTTCACGTTCGGCTTCCGATTCTAATCCGGGAGAAGCGCTTTCTAAAATTAATTTTCTTACATGACCTGGGAAAAGGATTGAAAATGTCAACGCCAGCCTTCCCCCCATAGAATAGCCGAGAATATCCACTTGCTCCATCCCCAGTTTTTCAAGGATTTTTTTTAGATCTTCCGCCTCTTTTTCTATATGGTAACGATCACTGAATTCAGGAGCATCCGTTTTACCGTGTCCAATAATATCTGGGATAATTAACTCGGAATGTTCTCCCCAACGATCACAATAAGACGTCCACGTAGACGTGTCCCCAGTAAAGCCATGCAGCAAAACAAGCGGAAAACCTCTGCCGCAGACCTCAACATGATATCGGAGACTGTCGATTACCAGCTTCATTTTTGTTCACCAACGACAAAATTTGATATTTCCTGGGAAACCATCCGCCATAATTCGCGGTGTTCATCTCGATTTCGATCCCTATTGGTAACAATTTCGAAAACGTTCACGCCTTTTAATTCCTTTGTCTTCTTCATTTCTAAATGGAATTGATCCCAATCCTTGACCTTTGTGAATACTCCATTAAACATTCTGACCGCATGCTCAAATTCAAGATTTAAAGCTGTTCCAAAAAGGAGTTCAAAATGTTTCGGATGTTCAGCTTGAGGAAGGAAGGAGAAAATTCCGCCGCCATTGTTGTTGACAAGAATAATATTTATATCAATATTATAGAGTTTTGCAGCAATCAAGCCGTTTAAATCATGGAAAAACGTCAAATCTCCGAGAACAAGATATAATGGCTGTGAGTATAGGGCAGCACCGAGAGCTGTCGAAACAGTTCCGTCAATCCCGTTTGCCCCTCTGTTCGCAATAACTTTAATTCCTTTATCATTGTTTAGGAAAAAACTATCGATATCGCGAATTGGCATACTATTCCCTACAAAGAGTGTGGCACCTTCTGGAAGGAAATCTGCTAATTGATAAAATAATCCGCCCTCATTTAATTCAGCAATATCTCGTATGTGAGCCATATTTTCTTTTGTTAAATCGTTAATCTTCTTCCATTTTTCTATATACCTGGAAGTGGATTTAGTTTTTAAATATGTATAAAGCTTTTCACAAAATAAAGTTTCATTACAGAAAATCATTTCTGTTGATAACGTAGCTGGGTCACGCCAACCGCCTCCGCCATCAATGACAAATTGGTCAATATCATGGTTTTCTTTTAAGAAAATGGTTAAGGCTTTTGATACAGGCATGGCACCAAAGCGAATAACAACATCCGGTTTTAAGAAAGACTTTGCATCTTCGTTCCTTAAAAAAGTATCGTAAGCATCTATAATATGTTCAAGACTGTGTTTACCACTCCGAAGTTGTGACAATGGATCCGCAAGAATTGGAAACTTTAATAATCCAGATAGCTTGGTAACAGCTGTTGCGAACTCCTGATCTGCGTTGTTTCCACAAACAATGATACCTTTTTCTTTTCCCATAAGCTGTTTAGCAATTTCTTTTAATAGTCCATCGTTGATGGATAAATCCCCGTTACGAACCTTTACATAACCTTCTGGACGTTCACTTGCTTGGAAAAGTCCTTCATCCAATTTCGGAATAAGCGGCTCCCGAAATGGAAAATTCAAATGGACAGGCCCAGCTGGTGCAGCACTAGCAATCGCTACCGCCCTTGCACAGAAAGTCCTTGCATAGCGGATCATTTCAGTGGATTTCTCAGGAAGCGCCATTTCCGCAAACCATTTTACATGATGTCCATATAAATGTATTTGATCGATTGCCTGCGGGGCCCCTACTTCCCTTAGCTCATGCGGCCGGTCCGCTGTCAATACAATCAACGGAACTCGGGAATAACGCGCCTCGACAATAGCAGGAAAATAATTCGCAGCAGCAGTCCCTGACGTGCAAAGAATGGCTACGGGCCTGTTAGTGGCCTTGGCTATTCCTAGTGCAAAAAAAGCAGCTGAACGTTCATCCACGTGGATATGTACCTTTAATTCCGGATGTTCCGCCATCACCATGGCCATGGGAGTTGACCTTGAACCTGGACTGACGACGACATCGGAGATTCCAGAAAAAACTAGCTCTGCTACAAAGGCAGCAATATAGGCTGTTAATGATTCTTGATGACTCATATTATTTTCCTCCAAGAGCCCTGAGCATTGGTCTAAACTTCAAGCTCGTCTCCATATATTCACTCTCTGCATCCGAATCTGCTACAACCCCGCATCCGGCAAATAAAGAAGCTTCATTTCCTTGGATTAATCCCGAGCGAATCGAAACGGCGAACTCACCATTCCTCCGGTAGTCAACCCAGCCTAAAGGCGCCGCATAAAAACCGCGGTCGAGTTCCTCAACCTCTCTTATTTTTTCAACTGCTTCCCTTTTAGGAAGTCCCCCAAGAGCAGGTGTTGGATGCAGTCTTTCAACTAATAACAATAAGGAAGTGTCTTGATGGCTTTTTCCAATCACAGGAGTATATAGATGCTGAATATCTCTAATTTTCATTAGTTGCGGCTTATCAGGCAAGATTACTTTTTCACAAGATTCTTCTAAGGCTTCCTTTATCATTTCAACAACATAGTGATGTTCAATTAGATTCTTCTGATCATTTAATAATTCTTCCCCTAAGATTCTGTCTTCCTCCTCTGTTTCTCCACGAGAAATCGAACCTGCAAGACAGGTAGAAAAAATTTCGGTTCCATGTTTTTTTACCAGTCTCTCCGGTGAAGCTCCAATAAAACAATCGCCATTGGATTCAAAAGCAAAAATAAAGCTTTCATGCTGTTGTTCGTATAAATTAAGGAGTACCTTCTCAGCCTCTACAACACGGTTAAAAGTGAGTCTTAGTTCACGAGCTAAAACCACCTTTTTTAATGGACCTTCGTTCAACTCCTCCACGATTTGTTCAACCGTCTCTTTCCAATGCTTAGGTGAAATCTCCTCAGTTTCTAAAAGTATCGTTGTATTTGAGCTAAAGCTCTTCACAAGAGATTCGAGAAGATTATTCCTCTCGTCCACCACTTTATTAAGTAAAGAAACATCGTCATGAGGGGTACAAATAATATTTGTGGTTAAATAGGCTTGGCCCTTTATAATACTTAACAAATACTTTGGTAAATGGAACAATGAATTGGCGTATTTAGACCAGAGATCTGTTTTTTCCTTATATGGGTCAAATGAAAATCCACCGAACATCAGGGGTCCTGTTCCTATTTCTGTATATGGATTAAATACTAAACTTTCTCTTAAAAAAATTTCCCACTCATTTTCAACATGAAAAAAGCGGTCAGTAGCCTGATCCGACTGAATTTGTTTTGAAATCCCAAGCCCAATAAGCACTAACTCATCTTTGGGATCCTTCCAGAAAAAACGTTCACCCAGATAGCGATCCTTCCCTATATTAAAAAATGATAAAGGGTCAATCATGTCCATTTCATGAACTTCACTCAATAAAATGGGGCGGCCTAGTTTTTTCGCACGCTCAACAGCCAAAAGGCCCCTTTCCTTTATTTCCGTTTCTTGAATGGTTACCAAACAAATCCCTCCAAAACAGCCAAATTTGGCTGTTATCCATTCCTTTTTAAGCCTTTATAAAGATACTACTCCCATTGTAAATAAGTCAATAATTCTTGTCACTACCTATCCTTTTTCATTCCTTATTATATAATAAAAATTCAACATTAGGTTGCATTCGGCTTTTTCGTTATTTTCCCACTTACATTAAATTATAACCAAGCAGGTATTATCTTCTAGAATTGAAAGGAAAATTTAATTGACACTATTCATCTGATTCCATACACTTATGTGTGGGCAAGAAACTTTAGACTAAAAATCTGTAACTAAAGATAGAAAATATAATATAAAGAGGGAGAGAACAGTATGCAGCCAAATTTACAGCAAGGTTCAAAACCTGTAGTTGAATCTAATCGCGGCTTTCAAGTGTGGTGGCAATTGACACGCCCCCATACGTTAACTGCGGCATTTGTTCCTGTTTTGCTTGGTACCGCTCTTGCACTCAAGTCTGGTAAAATTCATTTCGGCTTATTTTTTGCCATGCTGATTGCAAGTTTATTAATTCAAGCAGCAACCAATATGTTTAACGAGTACTTCGATTTTAAACGCGGCCTTGATAATGAACATTCTGTAGGGATAGGCGGTACCATTGTACGGGATGGAATAAAGCCAAAAACGGTTTTACAGCTCGCCCTAAGCTTATATGGGATTTCTTTATTATTAGGAGTTTACATTTGTATGAATACCAGCTGGATGCTGGCATTAGTTGGCCTCATATGTATGTCAGTTGGTTATCTATATAGCGGTGGACCGCTGCCAATTGCTTACACACCTTTTGGCGAATTATTTTCAGGTTTTTTCATGGGCATGCTGATTATTTTAATTTCATTCTTTATTCAAACAGGATCGGTTAATTCAACTAGCATCCTAATATCCATTCCGATTATGGTTCTCGTAGGTGCTATTAATTTTTCAAATAACATTCGTGATTTGGAAGGCGATAAAGAAAATGGCCGTAAAACCTTAGCCATCCTGTTAGGTAAAAATAAAGCAATCTATTGGCTAGCTGGAATGTTTATCTTTTCTTATGTTTGGGTTGTCGGACTAATCATCAGCGATGTTGCACCAATTTGGACATTCATCGTAATTTTAAGTATCCCAAAAGCAATCAAGGCCATAAAAGGCTTTATCGCAGGTTCGCTGCCAATTCAAATGGCACCTGCTATGAAAGCTACAGCTCAAACCAATACGATTTTTGGCTTTTTACTTGCAATTGGAATTTTTGTCGGACACTTTTTTTCATAATTAAAAGGCTTCTGCAAGCGCAGAAGCCTCAGGCTATCGAAAACTCTCGATAGCCTTTTATTTTACTCATTTACTTTAATTATTCACCACGTTAATTTGTTATAATATTATTAGTTTAGGCTTTGGTACATGTCTGTTGATTGGTAGCGGAGGTCACTCCACTCCTGCGGGATAGAGAGGTCACTGGAGACCCCACAGGCGCCAAGCGCCGAGGAGGTTTCAGAACCTCCCGGCGGAAAGCGAGTGCCCGGAGCGGAAATCAACAGGCCCAATTGCAGGAACAATCTATAAATTTGGTCTTACATTCTGAAAACATAAAAAATTGCCGAGAAAAATACCCTTTCTCGACAATCTGAGGCTTCTGCTTAGCAGAAGCCTATTTTTATAAAGATTTAATTCCCCAGATCCCATTTGCATATTCTTTAATTGTTCGATCACTTGAAAAAAATCCAGCACGAGCGATATTATTTAAACTCATTTTTTGCCAGTGTAACTGGTCTTGATAGGCCTCTCCTATTTTGCGTTGAATTTCTGCATAGGAGGCAAAATCTTTTAAGACGAAATATTGGTCATTTTCCTCAAGCAAAGAATCAAAGATAGGCTCAAACTCATTATGGACATCTGGGAAAAACCCGTTTACGAGCTGATCAACCGCCTGGCGAATTCGATAGTCATGATGATAATATTCTACTGATTGGTAACCTCCATGGTGATAATAATGAAGGACCTCATCAGCCGTAAGACCAAACGTAAATATATTGTTCTGACCAACTAATTCTTGTATTTCAATATTAGCCCCATCCAACGTCCCGACCGTTAGCGCACCGTTGATCATAAATTTCATATTTCCCGTTCCCGATGCTTCTTTACTTGCAGTCGAAATTTGTTCACTCACGTCCGTTGCCGGAAAGATTTTTTCAGCAAGAGAAACACGGTAATTCTCAAGGAAAATGACTTTCATTTTATCACCAATTTTGGGATCATGGTTGACCATATCCGCGACGGAATTAATTAATTTAATAATTTTTTTTGCGTAGTAATAACCAGGTGATGCCTTTGCACCGAATATAAATACTCTTGGAGCAATCGTAAAGCTTGAATCCTCTTTCATTCGGTTATATAGATACATGATGTGCAAGACATTAAGCAACTGACGTTTATACGCGTGCAAGCGTTTAACCTGAACATCAAAAACCGCATTTGAATCAACAGTAACTCCTGTTTTTTCAAAAATAATATCCGCCAGCCTCTGCTTATTTTCATTTTTTATTTTTTGGAGTTGTTCTAAAAAAGAATGGTCATTCTGATATTTAAGCAATTTAGAAAGCTCTTCGGCTGAATATGTCCATGCGGAACCGATCGACTCACTAATCAATGCCGACAATTTCGGATTTGCTTTTAACAGCCAGCGGCGATGGGCAATACCATTCGTTTTGTTATTAAACTTTTCAGGAAACAATTGATAAAATTGATTCATTTCCCGCTTCTTTAATATTTCCGTATGGAGCTTTGCCACACCATTCACACTAAAGCTTCCGACAATCGCCAAATGGGCCATTTTTACGTAATCATCGGCCAATATCGCCAAATTTCTAATTCTTTCCCAATCACCTGGGGTCTGGTCCCAAAGCGCCTGGCAAAATCGCTCATTAATTTCTTCAACAATCATATATATCCTTGGCAAAAGCGGACGAAAAATATGGATTGGCCACTTTTCGAGGGCTTCTGATAACGTCGTATGATTTGTATAAGAAATTGTATTCTTCGTAATATGCCATGCTTTGACCCAGTCAAAGCGTTCTTCATCAATTAATATTCTCATTAACTCTGGAATCGCCAGTACTGGGTGGGTATCGTTAATATGAATACAAACATCTTCATGGAGCCGGTCCAAGCGCCCATGCTGTTTTCGGTAAACTTTTAAGATGGACTGAATACTTGCCGATACTAAAAAATATTGCTGCTTCAGTCTTAATATTTTTCCATCATCATGAGTATCGTCTGGATATAAAAATTCGGAAATCATTTCTGTTTCCCGTTTGTATTTTAAAATATCCTCGTGAAACGGAAATTGCGCAGGCTCGGCGTTCCAAAGTCTTAAGGTGTTAACCGTTTTAGACTTATACCCGATTACAGGCATATCATGAGGAACTGCCGTTACCGTCTCGGAATTCAAATGTTGAAAGACGAGGCGGTCATTTTCCATCCTTGATTCGACCTTGCCCCAAAAAGGAATCTTAACTGCCAAATCGGGTTTACGGATCTCCCAGACATTGCCGCCCCTGAGCCATTGCTCCGGTAGCTCGACTTGATAACCGTCGACAATCTTTTGTTCAAATAGTCCATGCTTATAACGAATACCATGTCCATGCCCTGGAAGATCAAGTGTTGCAAGTGAGTCTAAAAAACAGGCGGCTAATCTACCTAAGCCGCCGTTCCCTAAGCCTGCATCCGCCTCAATTTCTTCCAATTCACTTAAATCTATCCCTAATTCCTGAAGACCTTCCTGCACGATGTCCTCGACACCCATGTTAATTAAATTCTGCCTGAGCAATTTTCCTAATAAATACTCAATAGATAGGTAATAAACCTGTTTTCCCTCAGCAGCATGGTATCGTTCGTTTGTTGTTATCCAATCATTGCTGACAAACTCACGGATCATATTTCCGAGTGTTTGGTATTGGTCTCTCGCCGTACTTTCCGAGAAACTTTTTCCGGATATCATTTCAAGTCTTAATAAAAAGGATTCCTTAAACTCGACCGTATTAGAAAACATGGGTTTCACTCCTAGTCATAAGCTCTGCATAGAGCTGGTTATAACTAAATGCTGATTGGGCCCAACTATAATCCATTTCCATTGCCTGCTTGACAATACTTTCCCATGTTTTTGGATTATGGTAGAAGCTTAAAGCTCTTCTAATCGTATAGAGCATATCGTGGGCATTGAAATTCCGGAAGGAAAAACCATTTCCTTCCTCTGTAGATTCATTCCACGAACAGACCGTATCGTTTAACCCGCCCGTCTCCCGAACAATCGGAATGGCACCATATTTCATTGCAATTAGTTGTCCTAATCCGCATGGTTCAAATAAAGATGGCATAAGGAAAAGGTCTGCTGCAGCATATAGTTTATGTGCGAGCCCTTCATCAAAGCCAGTGTTCACCTTTAATTTTTCAGGATTGACGCGGGCAGCCTGCCTTAAATGTTCCTCGTTATCATAGTCCCCGGTTCCAAGGATAATAACTTGAATGTCCTCTTGAAGAATTTCTCTAAGGACACACTTGATGAGGTCTAGCCCCTTTTGTTTTGTCAGACGAGAAATCATCACCATTAATGGAGTGTTAGCGCTTTGTGTTAAGCCAAATAGTTTCTGAATCTCTCTTTTATTGATCACCTTTTTTTCAGCATCGTTTACTGAATAAGTCTGATAAATCAATGGGTCATTTGTGGGATTATAGAAGTCATCATCAATCCCATTTAAGATTCCCAGAAGATCCTCATTTCGTGTATTTAAAAGGCCTTCAAGTTTTTCACCATATGTTGCCGTTTGAATTTCGCTCTTATAGGTTGGGCTCACTGTTGTTATCTTATCGGCTGCAACGAGTCCCCCCTTCATAAAGTTGACATTACCGAAAAACTCTAAATGTCCTGAATGGAAGGATTGATAGTCCATTCCAAGCAAATCACCTAAAATTTCCTTTGGAAAGACTCCTTGGAACTGAAGGTTATGAATCGTAAATACCGTTCGGATGCGTTCATATCCTATTTTCTTGTTATATTCCGTTCTTAAAAGATAGGGAATCATCGCGGTATGCCAATCATGACAATGAAGCACGTCTGGGAAAAAATTAAGTTCCTCTATGGCTTGCAGGACAGCGCGATTGAAATAGGCAAATCGTTCACCGTCGTCATAATACCCATATAGACCTTCTCTTTTAAAATAGTATTCATTATCGATAAAATAAAAGGTAATCCCCTGATGGGTGAGTTCTTCAATACCGCAATATTGATTTCTCCAGCCTACTGGTACAATAAATTCCTTTACCTTTTTCATTTTAATTTTATAGTCCTCAGAAATGGTTCCGTATTTCGGCAGAATTACCCTTACGTCCGTTCCCAGGCTTTTTAATTCTTTTGGGAGTGAGCCTGCAACATCAGCAAGCCCTCCCGATTTAGCAAATGGTCCGCATTCTGACACGGCAAATAAGACTTTCACGAGTTCATCAACGCTCCTTGCTTCATTCCTTTACGAATAACAAATGGCACCCTGGCAGTTCCAGTTATCTGTGCTCCTGCTTCTACTTTTACATCTTTATCTAAGATAACAGAATCTAAGTAACAATTATCTTCAATTTGACATTTTTGCATAATAATACAGTTTTTAATGACGGTACCTTTCCCGATTTTTACTCCTCGAGAGATAATACTGTTTTCAACCGTTCCATTGATTACGCATCCATTCGCAATCATCGCATTTTTCACTAGTGAACCTTTTACATATTTGGTTGGAGGTTCATCTTTAACTTTCGTTAAAATCGGATTTTCCTTTAAAAATAATTGCTTCCATACGTCTGTCTTTAATAAATTCATGCTGGTAGAGAAATAGTTTTCAATTGAATCAATCATAACGGCATAACCGTTATATTCATAATGGCAAACCGTGTATTGATGATCAAAATCTTGGACGACATCCTTCATACATGTGTACCCTGTTTCGTTTCTCGTTTCAATCAATTCTATTAATAACGATGTTTTAATTAAATACATTTCCATTGAGCCGCCATCTTTATGATGGATTTCAGTAATATCGCAGGAAGACTGTAGATGCCAATCGAGGATTGGTCTAAAGTTCATATTAAAAACCGTATAACAATTGGAGATAATCGCATACTCTTGAGTGCTTCGCTTGAAAAAGTCAAGATTAGCCGCAAAATGCTCAAACGATCCAATTTTATTTCCATCGTTATCGACAATCGGTGATGGGAAAAAGAATAAACCATCACGCTTTCGGTTTAAGTCCCAATTTTTTCCTGACCCTAAGTGATCCATTAATGAGCGGTACTGCATTTTTGGAAAAATAGCAACGCTTCGAATGCCTGAGTTGACCATATTCGAAAGTACAAAATCAATGATGCGGTAGCGTCCAGCAAACGGAAGTGCTGCCAGGGAACGGTGTGTTAATAAATCTTCCAAATCATCATGGTATGTGGTGGCATCAATGACGCCTAATAGCTTTCTTTTCACGACTTTAGTCCCTCCTGTAATCTATTAAAAATTGCAGATAATGCTGACACTCTAGTGGTTATACTGACTGAATAATCCAGCCGTTTATTAATAAGCAGGATACAACCCGCTAAGCATTTCTTGGGTTACAAGAATAATTTCGTCATCGAAGGAGCGGATAACCGTTCCGTCTGGTACTTGCACATCGCACGGCACAATTGCTTTTTCAATTAGGCAGTTATTGCCAATGATGGCATCTGGCATGATGACCGATTCTTTAATAGAGGAACCTTTTCCAACCGTTACACCCTGAAAAAGAACAGATTTGTCGATTTCCCCTTCAATCGTACATCCTTCATTAATAAGTGACTCTTTGACAACCGCATCCGGAGAAATATATTGCGGCGGTTGATTTGGATTAACCGAATAGATTCTCCAGTCGTAATCAAACAAGTCTAAATCACATTCTTCTTTTAATAAATCCATGTTTGCCTCCCAAAGGCTTTGAACCGTACCGACGTCCTTCCAATAGCCTTTAAACGGATATGCATATAGCTTTTTATTTTCTTCTAAAAGAAGTGGAATGACATCCTTACCAAAATCATGACTGGAATCAGGATTCCGTGCATCCATTTCTAAATATTCTTTGAGTGTATTCCAACTAAAAATATAAATGCCCATGGAAGCAAGATTATTTTTTGGGTCGCTTGGTTTTTCCTCAAATTCTACTATTCTCAAATCCTCGTTCGTATTCATAATCCCAAAACGGCTCGCCTCGACCCATGGAACTTCAATTAAGGAAATGGTGACATCTGCCCTTTTTTCAATATGATATTCAAGCATGCTTTCATAGTTCATTTTGTAAATATGGTCCCCTGACAGGATTAAAACGTAATCAGGCTGATATTGCTTGAGATAGTTCAAGTTCTGATAAATAGCACTTGCTGTGCCCGTATACCATTTGACTTCGGAAGATTCCGCATACGGAGGTAAAACGGTTACCCCGCCATCCTTCCGGTCCAAGTCCCAGGCACTACCAATTCCAATATACGAATTTAAAAGAAGCGGCTGATATTGTGTTAAAACTCCAACGGTATCAATGCCAGAATTGGCACAATTGCTCAACGTAAAATCGATAATTCGGTACTTTCCTCCAAACGGTACAGCAGGCTTCGCTAAATCCTTTGTCAGCGAATTAAGTCTGCTTCCTTTTCCCCCTGCCAACAACATTGCTACGCACTTCTTCTTTGCCATTTCCCTTTCTCTCCTTTCGTTTTTTAACCGGTCTTAAGATATGAAAACCAAATGGTGCTATTGTTAAGTTAACGGAGTATGGTTTACCATGGAATGGTTCCTCTATAGCCTTGATGGTCTTTTTATTGATTAAACCTTTCCCTCCGTATTCTTCTTGATCACTATTTAAAATTTCCCGGTACTCACCAGGTTGATTAACCCCTATTTTATAGTCAGGGTAGCCTACACCTGTAAAGTTACAAATGATGACTAATGTATCTTCTTCTTTTTTTCCTTTACGAATAAAGGAAAAAATCGATTGATTACTGTTATTGACATCAATCCATTCAAATCCATCGTGTTGGTGATCTAGTTCATAGAGCGGTTTCGAGCGCTTATAAACCTTAGTCAATACTTTTACATATGAATTTAAATTACGATGCATGTCATATTCCAGTAAGTTCCAATCTTGTTGTTCTTTATCTTTCCATTCTGCAAATTGTCCAAGTTCAAAGCCCATAAATAATAATTTCTTACCTGGGTGTGCAAACATAAAGCCAAGCAATAGCCTTAACTGGGCAAATTTTTCCCAATATTCTCCCGGCATCTTATCTAAAAGCGACTTTTTACCATGAACGACTTCGTCATGTGAAAACGGGAGCATAAAGTTTTCTGAATAAGCATATAAAAGTGAAAAAGTTACCTTGGAGTGCACATGTGCCCGTGAATATGGAGGAGTTTCCATATATTCAAGCATGTCATTCATCCAGCCCATATTCCATTTATAGTCGAAGCCTAGACCCCCATAGCTAACTGGGGTTGTTACATTAGGGAAATCGGTGGAGTCCTCTCCAATCATTAAAAAGTGAGGATGATATTCATGGACTTCCTTATTTAATTTCTGTAAGAAATTGATTCCAAATGGATTTTCACGTTTCTCATTAGTTCCATTCGGCCAATAAATGATATTGGCAACCGCATCCATTCGAAAACCATCGATGTGGAAATTATCTATCCAAAAATGTGCGTTGGAAATGAGGAAGCTTTGCACCTCACCTTTACCAAGGTCAAAGTTGGCTGTTCCCCATATAGCATTTTCTCTATCGCCTTCATAGTGATAGGAATAAATATGTGTACCATCAAATCGATATAATCCATGGGCATCCTTGCAATAATGGCCAGGAACCCAGTCAAGGATGACACCTATTCCATGCTGATGACATTGGTCTACTAAATAGCGGAATTCATCTGGTGTACCATACCTGGATGTAACCGAGAAGTACCCTGTTCCTTGGTAGCCCCACGAGGCATCGAGAGGATGTTCAACAAGGGGTAATATTTCTATGTGGGTAAATCCATGTTCAATTACATAGGGTATAAGCTCTGAAGCTAGTTCTTCATATGTAAGGAAATCACCATTTTGTTTTTTCCTCCAAGACCCTAAATGAACCTCATAAATGACGGCAGGCTCTGATAAAAAGTTTCGGGCCGTTCTCCTGTTCATCCATTGGTTATCCTGCCAATTATAGTTGTCTAAAGGATAAACTATGGATGCGGTTTTGGGCCTTAATTCAGAATAAAAGGCGTATGGATCGGCTTTTAGTAGCCTTTCTCCAAATTGTGTTACTATTTCATATTTATATACGCTACCTTCGAGGTTTTGATTAATGATGATAATCCAAACCCCTTCATCATTTACTTTTTGCAATTCATACCCTTCACCATTCCAGTTATTAAAATCCCCAGTGAGCCTCACCTGAAAGGCATTAGGGGCCCATACGCAAAATCGTGTATATACTTTATCGGAATTCTTAAAGATATGAGCGCCAAAAAGCTGATGACTTTGGAAGAAATTTCCCTCGTGAAAAAGGTGTAGCTGATACTCAGTCGGAAACAATGTATTCACTGTCATGGCTCTCCTCATTCCCATTGAAAATATGTATTTCAAAGTCCAATTATAAGTGCAAATGAATAATATTCCTCGAAAAACTTTTTTATCTTTTCTGACAATAACCGCTATTTGCCGCCACTCATCGACACACTTCGACAGTATTAGACATAAAACAATCTTTTATCTTTCTGAAATCGACAAAAAAATATAAAGTTTTTTTATGAAATAGGTGAAGAATTATTATTTAATTTTAGGTCGTTTGATAATCTCTTGTGCTAGTACAACATTATTATTGTAAGCGTTATCAACGTTTTCTGTTATATTTTAAGTTGTTGGGTTATTATTTTAAAATAACAATCTTTTATTGGATTGCATGATATTATTTCGATATAACTTTTTAAACGTTAACAAATAATTCATACTTTTCTTTATATTCCATGGTTTATTAATTATGATTTATATAGAGTTTTCATAAGGAGAGGAAGTTTGATATGCCGTTTAAAACTAGGACAGAATCAAATGAATTAAAACTGCTGCGAATTTTAAACACACGGATGGATTTATCTGCAGAAGTGAAAAAGCACTACTTGAATCTTGAGAAAGGATATGAAGGGGAAGTAAAGTTTGATTTGTTGACAGAAAAGCTTCAGAGTGAGTGTTTTATTTTAAACGATTTGCTGTTAAAGCTGAATAATTCGAATGTTCAAATTGATACAACGATTATCTTTCAACAAACAGTAAACTTTTTTGAAGTAAAAAATTTTAATGGCGACTTTACCCTTGAAAATGGTATTTTTAAAAAAATTAAAGGAAAAGAATATCAAAATCCCGTAGATCAGGTGAATCGCGGCAAATCCTTTCTTCGGCCATTACTCAAAGACCTTGGATGCAATTTACCCATTGAAGCAAATGCTGTATTTATTAACCCCGAGTTTACCTTGTATCATGCTTCCCCAAACCTGCCATTTATCTTTCCATCACAATTAAATCTTTACATGAAAAAATTAAATATAAGACAGTCAAGTCTTAATCATCAGCATAAGCTGCTTGCTGAAAAACTAGTTTTTTTGCATCAGACAAAATCTCCATTTTCAATTCAGCCAGAATATGAATACAAAAATTTTCATAAAGGTTTTACCTGTGGGACTGCAGAACGTTTAACCTATCTATTTCATCAGATAAAAGGATTATAGTTTGTGGTGATTGCGGGTATGAAGAAAGGATTGAGAGTGCCATTTTACGTTCTGTAGAGGAAATAAAACTATTGTTTCCAGAAATAAAAATCACTACCAATATTGTTTATTATTGGTGTGGCAGCGTGGGAACTAAAAAGAGGATCAGCAGGGTTCTTTTAAGAAACTATGATGTAAAAAGATTGGGTCGATGGTCATGGTACGAATGAAATATTTTTCCGAGACAAAGATTCAATAGCCTTTATTGTGGACTCAGTACCTCTTTTGGTTTCACCGTGTCCTCTATAGCCTTCATCGTGGACTCGGTGTCTCTCTTTTGATTTCACCGTGTCCTCTATAGCCTTCATCGCGGACTCGGTGTCTCTCTTTTGGTTTCACCGTGTACTCAATTACCTTAATTACTGATTCAATATTTTTTCATAACAGGTCCTGTCTTTAAATAAACACTAAATAATTGAACTCTATATTTACTCTCATAATATTATTAATTAATTGAAGTATTTTAAGTCTTTAAGCACAAAAAAACTGATGACTTTATATCATCAGTTTTTTTGTATGACCCCTACGGGATTCGAACCCGTGTTACCGCCGTGAAAGGGCGGTGTCTTAACCGCTTGACCAAGGGGCCAAAAAAAATAAATGGCAGAGAAGAAGGGATTCGAACCCTCGCGCCGGTTACCCGACCTACTCCCTTAGCAGGGGAGCCCCTTGAGCCACTTGGGTACTTCTCTATATGGCTCCGCAGGTAGGACTCGAACCTACGACCGATCGGTTAACAGCCGATAGCTCTACCACTGAGCTACTGCGGAATATTGGTAAGTTATTTTGCTTTTGCAAAAAACTATGGTGGGCCTAAATGGACTCGAACCATCGACCTCACGCTTATCAGGCGTGCGCTCTAACCAGCTGAGCTATAGGCCCATTAATAATGGAGCGGGTGATGAGAATCGAACTCACAACATCAGCTTGGAAGGCTGAGGTTTTACCACTAAACTACACCCGCATATTACATGGGGCGACTGAAGGGAATCGAACCCTCGAATGTCGGAACCACAATCCGATGCGTTAACCACTTCGCCACAATCGCCATAATAAAAGTTATTTGAAATTAAAATAAATGGTGGCTCAGGACGGAATCGAACCGCCGACACAAGGATTTTCAGTCCTTTGCTCTACCGACTGAGCTACTGAGCCATTTCCATTTAAATGGCGGTCTGGACGGGACTCGAACCCGCGACCTCCTGCGTGACAGGCAGGCATTCTAACCAACTGAACTACCAGACCAAATTGCGGAGGCAGGATTTGAACCTGCGACCTTCGGGTTATGAGCCCGACGAGCTACCAGACTGCTCCACCCCGCGACGGTAAAAATTAATTATTTGCTTCAAAAGATAATATGGCGGAGGAAGAGGGATTCGAACCCCCGCGCGGTTTAACCCGCCTGTCGGTTTTCAAGACCGATCCCTTCAGCCGGACTTGGGTATTCCTCCATATTATATAAAGCTACTGGTGGACCTTGTAGGACTCGAACCTACGACCGGACGGTTATGAGCCGTCTGCTCTAACCAGCTGAGCTAAAGGTCCAAGTTAAAGTTCTAATGAAATTACATTTGGTAGCGGCGGAGGGGATCGAACCCCCGACCTTACGGGTATGAACCGTACGCTCTAGCCAGCTGAGCTACACCGCCATAAGTTAAATTAAGATTAAATTGGTGGAGCCTAGCGGGATCGAACCGCTGACCTCCTGCGTGCAAAGCAGGCGCTCTCCCAGCTGAGCTAAGGCCCCGAATTGATGTGAAGTACATGGTCGGGAAGACAGGATTCGAACCTGCGACCCCTTGGTCCCAAACCAAGTGCTCTACCAAGCTGAGCTACTTCCCGTAATATTAATGGCGCGCCCGAAAGGAGTCGAACCCATAACCTTCTGATCCGTAGTCAGACGCTCTATCCAATTGAGCTACGGGCGCTTTATTAAAACAAGTGGTGCCGAGGACCGGAATCGAACCGGTACGGTAGTCACCTACCGCAGGATTTTAAGTCCTGTGCGTCTGCCAGTTCCGCCACCCCGGCAATCATGGAGCGGAAGACGGGATTCGAACCCGCGACCCCCACCTTGGCAAGGTGGTGTTCTACCACTGAACTACTTCCGCATATTTAAATTAAATGGTGCGGGTGAAGGGAGTCGAACCCCCACGCCTTGCGGCGCCAGATCCTAAGTCTGGTGCGTCTGCCAATTCCGCCACACCCGCATATTCAATTAATGGTGAGCCATGAAGGACTCGAACCTTCGACCCTCTGATTAAAAGTCAGATGCTCTACCGACTGAGCTAATGGCTCATCGTAAGATGATTATAAAAAGTGGTGCCGGCTAGAGGACTTGAACCCCCAACCTACTGATTACAAGTCAGTTGCTCTACCAATTGAGCTAAACCGGCAAATAATGAAAATTATTTTCGCTATCACGAAAAAATTATGGTGGAGGATGACGGGATCGAACCGCCGACCCTCTGCTTGTAAGGCAGATGCTCTCCCAGCTGAGCTAATCCTCCAAATAACAGCCTGGCAACGTCCTACTCTCACAGGGGCGCATGCCCCAACTACCATCGGCGCTGAGAAGCTTAACTTCCGTGTTCGGTATGGGAACGGGTGTGACCTTCTCGCCATTATTACCAGACTATTTATACGACACTATTTTATTATAATGTCTTTTTAATATTTTTCAAGAGGTAATTTAGAAAAATTTCATTCCCTCAAAACTAGATAATGCAGAAGAAGTTTGTAAAAACGAGTTCGCTTTT